>CBINHQ010000154.1:0-5970 GCA_966250475.1 uncultured Chitinophagaceae bacterium | reverse complement strand
GGATGTTCATCAAAACACCGGACTACACCGAGCTAAGCCGCAAGAACCTGTGGAGGATTGTTAGCGAAAACTACATTGCTGAATACAAGAAAACTTCCGACGAAAGCCTGGCAAGGATTTTTAACGGAGTGGAGTTTACCAAGTTGATGGCGGAGGAGAAGTAGGCGAATTATGAGTTATGATTGATTCCGATTTGACCCTCATCAATTTTTCTGAGAGGAATTAGACTCTGTGACCATTGTACGCGGATTTGTTATGATTGTTTATGATCGACGCAGATCAGACATTGATCATAATAAATCATAATTCATCATAGCAAATCTGCGGCCATTGGTCCTGAATTATGAGGAATGTCAAAAAACACAGATTTGCTTTGAATCGCAATTTTAGTAGTTTTATTCCCAGAACCCAGCGACCTTGCCAAACGAACGACTGCATAACGAACCCTTTCTCATTGCTGAGATGCAATCCGGCTGCCCCGAAGCATTCACCAGCCTGTACATGCACTACAGCCCCCGCCTCTACACGAACATTCTCTCCATGGTGCACGATAGAATCATCGCCGAAGAGCTCGTGCAGGAATTGTTCACACGAATCTGGCAAAAGAAAGAATCGCCCGTTCTCGCAGAAAACTTCAATGGCTACCTGTATCGCACCGCCCGTAACCTCGTACATGATTTCTTCCGGCGGCTTCGACGCGACCAGGAGCTTCTCGAACGCTTCAGCGCGGCTCTGGCGATGAAGTCGGACAATTCTGCTACCTCCGTATATGATTTCGAACCGATTTCTCTTCTCAATAATGCGATCGAACAACTGCCGCCACAGCAGAAGAAGGTGTACAAACTGGTAAAGGAAAACGGCTTCACTTACAAGAAGGCTGCCGAAAGCCTCGGCATTTCTCCGCTTACAGTGAAGGAGTACCTTGTCTCCGCCAATAAATCGATTCGCAACTATCTTTTAAGAAGTACCGGGTCACCCCAGGAATACCTGCTCCCCATGCTCCTGGCCCTTGCCAGCATTTGATTTTTATCAAACATTTCAAACGCATCCCCCCATTTTAGTTTCTCCTCCGTTGCCTTGTAGAATAAATACAGTAAGCATTGTCAAATACTTTAGAATCGCGAGACGAGCTGTTCGAAAAATTACTGAAGGGTAATCTTTCACCCCAGGAAAAGGAAGAGCTGTTGAAATGGCTTGGGAAAGAACATCTGGATAGTCACGCCGCGGAACTCATCATGGCGCAGCTTAGCAAGGCTGTTCCCGTAGAACAAATTACACCCGAGATACTTTCCGCGCTGGAAGAAAGACTTCCACTTGTGCTCGAATCAGGAAGGCCTTCATTGATACGTCGAATTACATCATCAAGATGGCTGCGTTACGCTGCATCCATTGTGGTCCTTCTTGGTGTTGGTTATTTCTTCCTCAGCCCGCGTTTCAAGAATAATACAGATAAGGGCGAAAATGTTAACCTGGTTCAGACTGTTGTGGATCCACAACCAGGAAAGGATGGCGCGATACTCATATTGAATGATGGAACACAATTGGTACTCGACGATCTCAAAGATGGTCTCATTACCACGCAGAATGGAATAAAGGTTTTGTTGAAGGGCGGGCAGGTGACGTATGTTTCCGAAAGCAGTGTGGCTGAGAATAAACTTGCCTATCACACGATGGCAACACCAAGAGGAAGGCAGTTTCAATTGATGCTTCCCGATGGTTCGAAAGTCTGGCTGAATGCGGCATCATCCATTCGTTATCCGATTCGTTTCCCCGGAAAGGAAAGGAAGGTAGAGATCACAGGCGAGGCGTATTTTGAAATCGCAAAGGATCTGACGAAGCCATTCAAAGTGATGATTGATTCGGGAACAGAAATAGAAGTACTGGGAACTTATTTTAACATCAACTCCTACCGGGATGAAGGAGGAATCAACACTACACTGCTTGAAGGATCGTTGAAAGTCACCAATGCCGCATCGAAGAGCGTGGTATTGACACCGGGACAGCAGGCACAGATCAAACGAGTGGGTGAGAACGAGGAAGAGAATTCAACAGTGAAGGTGATAAGCAATGTAGATGTGGAACGTGTGATGGCTTGGAAGAATGGTGTTTTCAATTTCCAGGATGCAACACTTGAAGAAGTGATGAGGCAACTGGAACGGTGGTATGATATAGATGTAGTGTATGAAAAAGGAATTCCGCCGCTCGAATTCTATGGAAAGATGGGCCGTGACCTTACGCTCTCAACCGTGCTGAGAGGACTCAACCTGTCTAACGTGAATTTCAGAATTGAAGATGGAAGAAAGTTAGTGGTTACTCCATGATGAAACATGAGAAACCATTTGAATAAAATGAAATTACATCGGCAGCAGTGATGCCTGCCGGTGGATGTCACTAAAAACCGCCTCGGGGGGCAACCCGGGCGGTGATGGCTTAGTGATAATTTCAAGTCGCTAAACATTGATTTTTTAAAACCAAACCATTGCAAAATTATGCAAAAAACTGCTCTTTGCAACCGGAATGCTGCGACCTACCCCGCTCAATGTGTGGCCTTGTTTTCCGGTAAAACGGCGGGCAAGAAGGCACAGTCGTTTCGGTTAATAACCCAAACGCTGCTTGTTATGAAACTGATTCGCATTTTCCTTCTTGCCGGATTGCTTCGATCCAATGCATCAGGCTTCTCCCAAACCGTTTCATTTTCCGGTAAGAATGTAGCCGTCACGAATGTCTTCAAGGCAATCGAAAAACAAACCGGGTATTCAGTATTCGCCAACAAAGCGTTGTTAAAAAACACTCACCCCGTAACGGTGTCCGCGAAGGAAATGCCGCTGCGGGATTTTCTCGATCTCGCTCTGAGGGATCAGCCAATCGGCTATGAAATCTATAACCGCACGATCTTCATCAAGGCGAGAACAGTCAACCTGCAGAATGAAAATCAAACTGCATCTCCACCGGTTGATCCAGAAGAGATCTTTGCGGAGATAACGGGTATTGTACAGGATGAGGATGGCAAGCCGCTCGAAGGAGCTTCTGTCACTCTGAAAGGTACTACCAACTCTACAGCAACAAATGCGCAGGGTAGGTACACCATCAACGCGAGGGCAAACGACGTGCTCGTTTTTTCATTTGTAGGATATGAAACAATCGAGGTATCTGTTGGCACCAATACCACCATCAATGTTACGCTGAAGAAATCATCGCTCGGCCTAGACCAGGTAGTTGTAACCGCCCTCGGTATTCCAAAGAGACAGAAGACACTTACCTACAACGTGCAGGAGATTAAGGGTGATGACATCAGCACAGTAAACAACGGAAACTTTGTAAACAGTCTCATAGGTCCGGTTGCCGGCGCGAACATCAACAGTTCTTCTGCCGGCATGGGTGCATCCACCAGGCTCGTGCTTCGCGGTGCGAAATCAATCACCGGCAACAACAATGCATTGTATGTGATCGATGGTATCCCGATGCCGAATGTGATTCGAGGCCAAGCGGAAGACATCTTCTCCGGCGCCGGACAGACTGGCGACTTCGTTGCAAACCTCAACCCCGAGGATATCGAAAGCGTTTCTGTCCTCAGCGGCCCTTCCGCCGCAGCGCTCTATGGTAGTGCAGCTGCGAATGGCGTGATCATCATCACAACCAAGAGGGGACAGAAGGATAGAACCGATGTGAGTGTGTCAAACACCACCACTTTCTCCAGCCCTCTGATTCTTCCCGAATTTCAAAACACTTACGGCGTTACCGAACCCGGCGGTTACACAAGCTGGGGCGAGAAACTTGCAACACCTTCAAGCTACAAGCCATCGGATTTCTTCCAGACTGGAGTTAACGCGACAACTTCTCTTACATTTTCTACCGGCAACGAGAAAAGTCAGACTTACATCTCCCTCGGTAATGTTACTTCAAAAGGAATCATCACTGGAAATAAATTCAATCGCTCAAATCTTACGGCGCGAAACACATCATCTTTCCTAAACAACAAGATGACGCTGGATGTGAGCTTCATGGCTGGTCTCGTGAACGAGCGCAACATGATCAGCCAGGGACAATACTTCAACCCGCTGATCGCTGTATATCTCTTCCCTCCGGGAGACGATTTCAACAAGGTTAAGGCCTTCGAAAGATATGATCCATCACGCAACCTCATGACGCAGTTCTGGCCCTACGGTGACAACGGCCTCATGATCCAGAATCCTTATTGGGTTGCCGAACGCGACCAGTTCGTTGGCAAGAAGGATCGCTACATGACTACCGTAACGCTGCGCTACGATCTTGCCGACTGGATCACACTCTCCGGACGCGCGAAACTCGATAAGGCAAACGAAAAGCATGAGAAGAAATTCGCAGCGTCGACCAACACACTCTTTGCATCCGAAACAGGTTACTATTCATTAAACACAATCGACAACAGACAGATCTACGCGGAAGGACTTGCGAACATCAACAAGGCTCTGTCAGACAAATTCAGACTCGTTGCAAACGTAGGTACTGCGATCGAGGATATTCGCTTCAACCAATACATGTTTGGCGGAAAGTTGCATGGAGTTCCCAATCTCTACACTTACGCGAATGTGAACAGAACGACTTCCGAAATGTCGATGTCTGGTTACACACGCCAAAAGCAATCGGTTTTCGCGAGCACTCAGCTTGGTTACAAGGACATGATCTATCTCGATCTTACCGCGCGCAACGACTGGGCGTCCACACTTGCTAAATCATCGAGCCAGTCATTCATGTACTCTTCGGTGGGTGTGTCTGCGATACTTTCAGACCTTCTGAAGATCAGGTCAAGGAAGTTGACCTATCTTAAGCTGCGTGCATCTTATTCCGAAGTGGGTAACGATCCGCACGAAGCATTCCTCACAATTCCTACTTATGCCCTCGCAGGCGGCTTCCCGGTTACACAAACGAGAATGCCAAATCCAGACCTGAAGCCTGAGCTTACCAAGTCTCTCGAAGGTGGATTGAACGCCGCATTCTTAAGTGGTGCATTGAGGCTCGACGCGACAGTGTACTATTCCCGTACTTACAACCAGTTCTTCGAACCAACTCTCTCCGCTGCTTCCGGATACACAAGTGTGATCGTGAACGCAGGTCAGGTTGACAACAGCGGTTTGGAAGTTGCGTTGAGGTACACCAAGAACTTTGGTCAATTGAGGTGGAGCACATTCGCCACCTATTCATTCAACAAGAACAAGATCATTGAACTGCTGCCAGGATGGGTGAATCCAGTGACCGGCGAGTTGGTTTCACTTCGTGAACTCGACATGTCTGGAACAGGTAGCTACAAGATGGTGTTGAAAGAAGGCGGTTCAATGGGAGATATTTATGTAAACACTCTCAGGGTTGATGAGCACGGTGCGATCTATGTTGATCCAAGTTCACAGACTGTAGCTGCTGAGCTCAACAAGTTTGTGTACGCAGGCAACAGCAACCCGAAGTATAATGTTGGATGGGGAAATAACCTTAGCTGGAAAGGCGTGGAACTAAACTTCGTCTTTGCAGGAAGGGTAGGAGGAATCGTGGTTTCGAATACGCAGGCGATCATGGATGCGTTTGGAGTGTCGAAGGCTTCAGCCGATGCACGCGACAATGGCGGTGCGCTGGTCAATGGTCGTCCCATTCCCGCGAAAGAGTATTACCAGGTTGTGGGCGCAGGTGCATCCGGTGGTATTGCATCAATGTACACCTACAGCGCTACGAACCTTAGGCTCGCTGAACTATCACTTGGTTATGATATACCTGTTAAGAAGCTTGGCAAATTCATCAAGGGTGCGAATGTTGCATTCGTGGGACGCAACCTGCTCCTGCTATACAGCAAAGCGCCGTTCGATCCCGAGCTGACTGCCAACACACAGACTTACTTCCAGGGTATCGATTACTTCATGATGCCAAGCCTTCGTTCAGTTGGCTTCTCAGTAAAACTCAATTTCTGATCATCTAATATTAATCATAGTTATGAAGACAGATAAA
>CBINHQ010000153.1:0-6006 GCA_966250475.1 uncultured Chitinophagaceae bacterium | reverse complement strand
TTCGGTTTCGCGGAGGACATCGCGCAGGCTTTGGTTCTCACTCATCATGCCGCTCATCTTCTGGCGTTGCTCCTCAAATTCGCCGGCCATTTTGTGATAACCTTCTTTCAGGTCCTCGTATTCCATGTTGATCATCTTCGAAGAACTGACCTGGAGCTCGAGCTTCTGCATCTTGCTTTGAAGCACGTTGAACTCGTTGTAGGCATTGTCGAGCATGGAAGTCATTTCCTTGGTAAGGTGTTCCTTCTGATGAATCCTGTTGATCTCATTCTCCTTCTCCGCAAGTTTCATCCTGAGTTCGTTTATCTGGAGTGTGAGTTCTTCGTTGTTGCGAAGTATTTCGCGTTGCTTTTCTTCCACGTCGCGGAACATGTCGACGTTGCTGAGGAGTTGATTGATCTTCTCGTTCTGACTCTCGAGGCTTTTCCTTGCATCGAGCAATTGTGAAAGGTAATCGGGTTTGTCGTCAGCAGGCGCTTCGAGTGCAACGGGTATGGGTGCTTCCTTCAGCTCATTATTTTCCTTCCTTAATTCTTTGGCTTCGATGCGATAGATCTCGAGGTTCTCACTCGCTTCGCGAAGTTGGATGTTGACTCTTTCGATATCGTGTTTCAATTGTGCGAGTTCGCGGTCGCGGGCTTCGATATCGTTGAAGTAACGAAGTTTCCACTCTTCTGCATTCTTCTCCGCTTCCTCCTTGCCTTCGTTCATTGCAGCTTTAAGTCCTTTGCGGCTTGCAAGCACAAAATGTATGGTGATGCCGAGAATGACCGCACCAAAGAATAACAGGATAATCTCGAGAATCGATAGTGTCAGAGTGGCCTTATCCATTGGGGGTGGTTGATGTGCTGAAAGTATAAAAAAAATCCAAGAACACAATCCGGAATTCTGCACAATCCCTGTGGAGCGTGGATTTCGGAGGATTAGCCCCTCACGAGGGTACCGACCTTTTCACCTGTCACAACCCTGCGTAGGTTGCCTTCCTTGTTCATGTTGAACACGATGATGGGAAGGTTGTTTTCCATGCAGAGGGTGAAGGCGGTCATGTCCATCACGCGGAGATTGTTGGTGAGACATTCCTGGAAGGTGATGACGTTGAACTTCGTAGCATTTGCATCCTTCTCGGGATCGGCTGTGTAGATGCCATCCACGCGGGTGCCTTTGAGAATCACATCGGCATTGATCTCGATCGCGCGGAGAGAGCCGGCTGTATCGGTAGTGAAGTAAGGGTTACCGGTTCCAGCGCCGAAGATCACGACTCTTCCCTTCTCCAGGTGACGAATCGCGCGGCGGCGGATGTATGGTTCGGCGATCTGTTCCATCTTGATCGCGCTTTGAAGCCGGGTGTAAACGCCAACCTTTTCGAGTCCGGCCTGGAGCGCCATGCCGTTGATGACGGTTGCAAGCATTCCCATGTAGTCGCCGTGAGCGCGCTCGATGCCGGTATCGGCCTCGTTCATGCCACGGTAGATATTTCCACCGCCGATAACCACTGCTACCTGCACGCCGAGTTCGGTGATCGACTTGATGTCCTGTGCATACTGCGCGATTACGGATGAATCCATCCCAAAATTCTTATCGCCCATTAAAGATTCACCGGAGAGCTTGAGCAGGATTCGCTTGTACTTTGGGAGCATGGGTCGACGGGAGTTTTTGTGAATAATGCGTGGCGAAGATAGTGTTAATTAGCTAATTTGTTGAAGAGCTAATCACCTAATTGCGCTGAGAGAATACATCATCGGGATCTTTCCCTCCATTCCCTTTATTCGCCAATTGCCATCCTCTCCCTGCACCACGTTGTTGAAGCATGGATAGGGAGAATAGCTGAATTCGTTGAAATGCTTCAGTTTCAAACCCTGGTTGAGCAGGCTGTTGAGCACTTCGCTGATGCTGTGGTTCCAGCCATATTCCTTCGCTACTATGTCTGCATCGCGATCTGTATAGGTGCCTTTGCTTTCAGTCTCGATCACCTCGCGGTTCTCGTAATAATATTTGATGTGTGTGAATTCGTCGTCGAACATCCAGACCACGGGATGAAATTCCGCCATGTAGAAGGTTCCGCCGGGCTTTAAATATTTTGAAATGATAGCAGCCCATTTGTCGAGGTCGGGCAGCCAGCCTATCACGCCGTAAGAAGTAAAGACGATGTCGAATTTCTCGTCGAGGTGTTGTTCGATGTCGTAGACGTTGGAGCAGATGAACTTCGCGTCGAGCCCGAGTTCATCGTTGAGTTTTCTTGCTTCGTCGATGGCTACATCTGAAAGGTCAACGCCGGTGACTTTGGCGCCTCTGCGTGCCCAATCGAGGCTATCCATACCGAAATGGCATTGCAGGTGAAGCATCGTCTTCCCATTTACATCGCCGAGCTCAGTTGTTTCAATGGGAGTAAGAACGGCCTGGCCAGCTTTGAAGCCGGCCAGGTCGTAGAAACTGGAATCGCGGTGCACCGCAGTGCGTTTGTTCCACAATTCCTTATTTGCGTCAAAATAAGTCTGGAAATCTGCCATACAATTAACTAATTAGCTAATTAGTTAATTAACTAATTAACCCAGAGCTACACGCTTGAATTCGGTAACCTTTACGTCACCGGATTCTTTCAGGTAATCGCCAACGGACTTGCTTCCATCTTTTACGAATGCCTGAGCTGTGAGGGTTTGTTCTTTGAAGAATGCGCCCATCTTACCTTCAGCGATTTTCGCGAGCATTTCCTCGGGCTTACCAGCCATCTTGGGATCCTGCTTCATCACTTCCATGATGATGTCTTTCTCGCGGGCAACCACATCAGCAGGTACACTTGCTGCGTCAACTGCTACCGGGTTGAGGGCTGCGATCTGCATCGCTACATCCTTACCAACTTCAGGAGCTTCTTTGCTGAGTCCAACCAGCACACCGATTCTGTATGCACCGTGGATGTAAGATGCTACGTAAGGAGCTTCAACTCTTTCAAATTTTGTAACACCGATCTTTTCGCCGATAGAAGCGAGTTTATCATTCACCATTTCAGCGACAGTTGAGTTGCCAACCTTTGTGCTGAGAAGTTCATCGAGAGTTTTCACATTGCTTCCGATAGCTGCATCGGCAATGCTCTGACCGAATGCAACGAAGTCTGCGTTCTTAGAAACGAAGTCAGTCTCGCAGCTAACACAAACCACGATACCGGTCTTATTGTCTGCAGTAGTCTTTGCGATTACCACACCTTCCTTTGCTTCACGATCGCTTCTCTTAGCGGCAACCTTCTGTCCCTGCTTACGCAGCCAGTCGATTGCTGCTTCAAAATCACCATTTGTTTCAGTGAGTGCCTTCCGACAATCCATCATTCCCGCGCCCGTAGCCTGACGAAGTTTGTTGATGTCTTGGGCGCTTATAGTTACAGTACTCATATCAAATTCAATTTTTTAATTAGTTAATTAGCTAATTAGCTAATTAACACATTAAGTAATTAGTAAATTAACGTCTTCCGCCACCGGGTCCCCTTCCGCTTCCACTCGGAGTGCGACGTCTTTGACCGCCTGCACCTGAGGGTCCGCCTGCTCCACGTGTTCTGCCTGAGCGGCCGCCTTCAGCCTGAGCTTCGGCTTCGAGCCTTGCTGCTTTCCTTTCTTTTTCATCATCGCTCATTTCTTCTGTTTCTTCTTCCTTCGCTGCCTGGCGTTCTGCAAGACCTTCTGCGATAGCTGCAGTGAGGTAGTTTGCAAGAATGGCGATTGATTTGGTAGCATCGTCGTTCGCAGGGATTGCGAAGTCAACCTTGTTAGGATCGCAGTTTGTATCCACGATACCGAAGGTTGTCACACCAAGGCGCTTTGCCTCGGCGAGAGCGATGTGCTCATGACCGATATCGATGATGAAGAGGGCTGCGGGTACGCGACCGAGTTGCGCGATACCACCGAGAACCTTTTCCATCTTTTCCTTATCCCTTGTGAGGGTGAGGCGTTCTTTCTTCGTGATGCTGTCGAAAGAACCGTCGCCGAGCATTTTTTCAATGCTCTGCATCTTCTTCACGCTCTTGCGAACAGTGTTGAAGTTGGTGAGCATGCCACCGAGCCACCTTTCGGTAACGTAGGGCATGTTTACGCGCTTTGCGCATTCGCTAACGATGTCCTTCGCCTGCTTCTTTGTACCCACGAAGAGGATTTTCTTTCCGCTGCGTGCGATCTGCTTCATCGCTGCTGCAGTTTCCTGCAGGCACTCCACTGTCCTGTTGAGATCGATGATATGAATACCTTTTTTCTCAGCAAAGATGTAAGGCAACATCTTCGGATTCCACTTCTTCTTCAGGTGACCGAAATGTACGCCCGCTTCCAGGAGTTGCTGCTGTAATGAGGTGTTATTTTCCATTAGTTGAGTATGTTTATCTGTTTTGTTATGCCCTGGCAAATGAGTGATATACCCAATGCAACAGGAACGTATTAACGTTTAGAGAACTGGTAGCTTCTTCTTGCTTTCTTGTGACCGAATTTCTTACGCTCAACAGACCTTGGATCACGCTTGAGGAGACCAGCGGCCTTGAGAACGGGGCGAAGTTCAGGGTTAACATCAACCAATACACGGGCGATGCCGAGCATGGCAGCTTCAGCCTGTCCTTTTGAACCACCACCAGAGGCATTGATCAACACATCATACTTACCAAGCGCATCAGCCACCTTAAGGGGACGCTCAACCTGGTTCTGCAGGTATACGAGAGGAAAATATGTTTTATAGTCTTTGTCGTTAATCGTGATCTTACCATCTCCCTTGGAAAGGAAGATCCTCGTCACGGCTTCTTTACGACGACCAACACTTGTTTTTTGCTTTTCCATCTATATTAATTTGATAATTTGAAAATTTGAAAATGAAAGAAATTAGAATTTCAATTCCTTAGGTTGCTGCGCACCATGAGGATGCTCAGCTCCTTTGTACACAAATAATTTCTTGTACATCTTTCTGCCAAGGCGGTTCTTAGGAAGCATTCCTTTGATCGCTCTTTCAATCACCACTTCGGGGCGGCGCTTGATCAGGCTCTGTGCAGTCTCTTCTTTACGTCCACCGGGATATCCGCTGAATGTATCGTAGATCTTTTGTTCCAACTTATTGCCGGTAAAGACTACTTTGTCGCAGTTGATCACGATGATGTAGTCTCCAGTGTCAACGTGAGGGGTGTAATATGCTTTGTTCTTACCACGAAGGATCGCAGCAATTTTGGAGCACATACGCCCAACGGTTTGATTAGTACCGTCCACGACGTACCAGTCGCGCTTTACGGTAGCCTCGTTCGCATGTTTGGTTGTAAAATGTAATTTGCTCATCTTGTTTCTTGTTTTGTGGCTGCCGCTATCCCGGCAACCCGTTTTTTAAATGGGCTGCAAAGATAGGATGGTGATTGTTCTCCACCTAAATACAGAAGAGGAATTTTGAATCGTACCTTTGTATATGATTGATTTTCAATAAAAATTTTGACTCGTTTTTAAAACACTCTCTAAAACAGACCCAAATGCCGAGCCTTTTTCTGAACCGCAGCAGCTTTGGAAAGCCTGAAAACCGTGGAAATCTCCTTTCACTTGAGGAGGCAAATGCATTATTAAATGATTGGGTTCCCAACGAGCGGTTGCGCCTGCACATGAAACAGGTGGCCGCGGTGATGAAGGCCTGGGCGATAGAAAAAGAAAATGCGGATGAAGAAACGGCAAGGAAATGGGAACTCGCCGGCCTCCTGCACGATGCGGATTGGGAAAAATTCCCGGATCAGCATTGCAAAGTGATCATTGAAGAATTAGAAAAGAGAAACATCGATCCCGACGTGATTCAATGCATCGCATCACACGGTCCGAAGCATTTCGGCGTGGAACCGAAGACAAGGATGGATCATATGATCTATGCGATCGATGAATTGTCGGGGTTGATTCATGCCGCTGCGTTAATTCGTCCTACGCGATATGAAGGATTGGAAGTGAAATCGGTGTTGAAGAGGTTGAAGTCGCCGGCATTCGCCGCGCAGGTGAGCAGAGAAGAGATCAATGATGCAATTGC
>CBINHQ010000152.1:0-6017 GCA_966250475.1 uncultured Chitinophagaceae bacterium | reverse complement strand
TCTTCGTGAGTCTCGATAAAGGTGAGGAAGGCAGTTGGATGAAGACCAACGAAAGCGGGATTGCTGTTTTCCCATCCCGCCGGGCGATCTCCGTATCGATGATCTTCGAATTCTGCCCCGAACGATATTCCCACTTCACCCTCCCCGACCCAATGCAGAATCTTATCGAATTCAAATTCGAGCCCTGGTTGATGGAAGTCTTCTTCAACAATTTTTCACTCAAAGCAGGCAGCTATGCGCTTGAAGGAAGGCATCCGTTGCTGAAGGGGGAGAAGTATGTTTTTGAGAAAAGCTAGTTTGTGGACAGGAGACAGTGGACAGTGAACTGTGAACAGGCGATGAGGGATGAGAGATGAGGGATGAGGGACTTCGGGTGAAATATCTATCCGAGTTCTTAAATTTTCTTCAACTTTAAGACTCTCATCTCTCATCTCTCATCCCTCATCCCTCATCTCTCATCCCTCATCATCATCTCTCATCACTCATAACTCATAACTCATCCCTCACCCCCGATTTACATCGGGGCAGGCTCCTCATCCTTTCTTATTAAAATACAATTAGAATTCCCCTTCCTCTCAACCTTCTTTCCCTAATTTCATCCAGTCATAATACATTCGTGAAATAATCTATGGCGATGCGAAAATTTCTTATCGTTATTACCCTCTTCACAGTTTATTCCTGCGACAATAATGAAGGCCAATCCGAGCCGCCCGCTGATTCAACGGTAATCATTGTGCCTGGAAGGGACACTACGCAAACCGTACAGAACGGACCTCCTCCCAATGCTTCGGGATGTTATGTAAAAGTACTCGGCCGCGATACGATGGTTGTGCAACTCGTGCAGAATGGAAACGAACTCTCGGGCAAAATGACTTTCGATAATTACCAGAAAGATGGAAGTTCCGGTCGCGTGTCGGGAAGAGTAGATGGCAACACTGCCAAACTCTGGTACGATTTCCATTCGGAAGGAATGAACAGCGTGATGGAGATTTGGTTTCGCATCGGTGATGAACAACTCATCAGAGGTATTGGATCATTTGGCACCAAGGGCGATACAGCTTATTACACCAATAAACCCGACATTCAATACCCGGATGATCAATCCTTCCCTAAAGTGGAATGCGCGAAGGTTCCCGCGAAATACGTTGAGTAATTCTTCTCATTTGTAACGCTGGTTACTCGCTTCCGCATCCGAGAATTTCACACAGCTTATTCTCGAGGTCAGAGCCGCGAAGATTCTTTGCGATGATCTTTCCTTCCGGATCGATTAATAGGTTTTGCGGAATGCTGTTGATGCGGTATTGCTTCGCTACGGCATTGTTCCAGAATTGCAGATCGCTCACGTGCGTCCATGTGAGATTGTCTTTGCGAATTGCTTCAATCCATCTTTCCTTCTGACCTGGCCTGTCGAGTGAAACACCAAGCACGGTAAAGTTCTTATCCCGGAACTTTTGGAAATTGTAAACCACGTTGGGATTCTCCTGGCGGCAGGGACCACACCAGCTCGCCCAAAAATCGAGGAGCACATATTTTCCCCGGAAGGAAGAAAGTGAAACAGGATTGCCGAGTGTATCGTTTTGCGTGAAATCTGAAGCGATGCTGCCTATGGCTGTGATCTTTGCTTCATCGATCATCTCCTTCAGGTAATTTCCGTAGAGATTATTCTTTGCTGAAGCCTTGAGGGTATTGAATCTTCTTTCTGTAACAAAAATATCTTCCGTCAACTGTACAGTCGCAGCAAGCATGAAGGTGCTCACTGGTGAAGAACGATACTTCTTCACAAAGGCATCGATCTCATCCTGAATTTCCTTCTGCATTCCTATCGCAAGTTGGTAGCTGCTGTCGGTCCTTGTAGTTTGCCAAAGCCTGTTGTATTGACCCAGTTTCTCGAAGCGGGGATTGAATTTCTCCTGGAAAAGAGTGAATATGTAGTGTGTATTAGATCCGGAAACTTTTAGCTTGTTCAACTCGTTGTAGTTTCCCGATATCTTCGTCTTAGTATTATCGAGAAACATGGTGACCTTCCTGCCATTCATGATAAGATTCGCAAGCATTGGTTCGGGAAGTGCTGCACGCATTTCAAATGAGCCTTTATTTGAGATTGCATGTGCAAGCGTATCATTTCCTTGATTGATATTCATGAGCAGCACGATTGTGCTATCGGGAAGGCCGGCAATCTGTCCTTTGATGGAAAGATTTTTCTGTGCGTATGCGAGACCGGGTACGATTAAAAGGATAAGCAGGAGACGTTTCATGGTGTCACTGACATTTAACCTCCAAAGTTAATTTCTATATGAATAGCACGCTAATTGAAAGCCTGGTTAATTGACTGCCATTAATTGGGAGATGAATTCTTTAACAGAATTTTCTGCATCACCGGTTTCGGCCAGGCGGCGCAGGAAGCCGTTTCCGAGGATGGCGCCGTTTGAGTGCCGGCAAACCAATTCGAAGTCCTCATGCGTGTTCACCCCAATACCCGCGAGCACCGGGCAACTAAGGCCGAGCCTGGAAAGGCGCTCGAGAAAGGCAAGGTCGGCACGAAACTGCCTCCCGCCGGTTGAGGATGAGATGGAATTTGCGTACAGAAAACCCGAACTCATCTTATCGAGCATTTTTATTCGATGATCGGGAGTCTGAGGTGTCACCGTCAGGATGAAGTCTACACCACAATCTTTAATGAGTTTTCCGTACTTGTTCTGGAGTTCATAAATGGGAAGATCGGGAATGATCAATCCGTCAACTCCTGCCCTTGCGGCGCGCTCGCAAAATTTCTCGAAGCCGTGCTGCAATACTGGATTGAAATAACTGTAAAGAACGATGGGGGTGTGATTGGAAGAATTCATCTTCCTGAATTCTCTGAGTTGCGAGAATAATTTTTCGACGGTCATTCCGTTCTCAACGGCAACTGTATTGCTATGATGCATCAGTGGGCCATTGGCGAGCGGATCGCTGAAGGGAACAACAAGCTCGATCATGTCCGCACCATGATCCTTTAGCGCTTTCAACACCGGAACAGTGCTATCCAGTTGCGGAAAGCCAGCCGTGCAACTCACGCAGAGCACGTGGCCCTGCTTCCTGCTAAATAGATCATCGATGTGGCTCATAGTTTCAATTTCCTGTGACGGTTATGTTATAGCTGTCGTTGTCAATTGTAAGTACGCGATAAACAGGATAGCTGTCAATATCGAGAATTACCTTGTGACCCTCCATTGCCGATGCGGAAGTCGGCTGAGGGAACTGCACCACTACTGTATCTCCCTGACGAAAGCTCTTCACCTGGCTTTTGTCGAAACCTGCGGGAAGGCATTTCTCGAATTCAAATCGTTCTCCTCCGAAGTTCGCAGTGATCCTGAATGATTGTGAAAGGCCGCGGCAATCGTTGTTAAGCTTCTCGGTTTTCACTTTGTGTTCTACAAAGGGTTTACGATCACAGGAGGAAAGCAGCAGGAAGAAAGTGAAGATGGATAGCAGTCTGATCATCATTTTTTATTTTAAATATTTCGAATAAGTGGTCATGTCCTTATCTCCGCGGCCACTGAGGCAAAGCACCACATGCTGTTTGGTGGCGAAGCTTAATTTTCCCAACACTGCCAGTGCATGTGCCGATTCGATCGCCGGGAGAATTCCTTCCTTTCTTGCCAGGTCGAGTCCCGCAGCTACTGCTTCTTCGTCGGTGATTGAAATAAAATTCACTCGACCTGATAGAAAAAGCTGCGCATGCATTGGACCGATGCCGGGATAGTTGAGTCCCGCGGAAATGCTGTGCGGCGACTGCACCTGCCCTTCTGCCGTTTGCATCACCAGGCTCTTGCTACCTTGAAATATGCCGACCTTCCCGAGTTGCGTGGTAGCCGCGCTCATTCCTGAATCCAATCCTTGTCCTGCCGCCTCAACTGCAATCAATCGCACGGAAGATTCATCAAGATAGTGATAAAATGCTCCTGCTGCGTTGCTTCCTCCTCCCACACAAGCAATCACGTAATCGGGTTTGTGTTGACCTGTGCTTTCCTTCAGTTGATCACGAATTTCTTCGCTGATGATGCTTTGAAATCTCGCGACCATATCGGGATACGGATGCGGGCCTGTAACGGAACTCGCCACATAAAAACTATCTTTCGCATTCTTTATCCAATTGCGGAGAGCTTCATTTGTCGCATCCTTCATTGTACCGTTTCCGGATGTGACGGGCACTACGGTAGCACCATACATCTTCATCAATTCCACATTCGGCGCCTGCCGTTCGATGTCCTTCGCTCCCATGAACACTTTGCAATAAAATCCTTTGAGTGCGCAAACCGAAGCGACTGCAACTCCATGTAGCCCCGACCCGGTGTCCGCGATGATGCGTTTCCTTCCAAGTCGGCCTGCTACCAGTAACTGCCCAATCGCATTGTTGATATTATGAGATCCCGTGTGGCAAAGATCTTCACGTTTCAAATAGACATTCGTTTTGAATTGGCGACTGAGCGCCTTTGCATGGAGCAAGGGAGTGGGACGCCCGGCAAAATTCCGGAGCAAATCATTGAATTCCTCCCTGAATGATCCATCGTTGATTATGTCAAGGTAACTCGTCCGGAGTTCCTCCACATTTGAAAACAGCATCTCTGGAATATAAGCTCCTCCGAACTGTCCATAGTACCCTAGCTCGTCTGGCGTGTTTATTTTCATGGTTCCTGATTTTTCTTTCTGAAAGAGTTGCCCTCAGGCGGGGCAACCTGAAAAAATCCGGGGTCTACAGTTGTCCATGTCGTTCCTTAACGATGAGCTGCTATCCAGGGTGAATCTTCGAGTAAATTATTTTCATACGGTGTGTTTTTGTTGGCAATTGAGAAGAGGGACGAGAGATAAGAGATGAGGGTGAGGCCTTATCAACATGAAATAATTCAAGCACGTAAAATAGAAGCGCCTAAGCCCTTTCATCTCATCGCACTATTCTCTCCCAATAATCTTACTTGGTAATTCAGGATAATGTAAAACAACGAGTGAACTTGGTTTTTCAGTGGAGAGGATGTTATCCAATGCTACTTAGTAATGGTTCTTCATAAACCGTTAAGCAACTTCGATACCTCCTTCGCACGTGAATTTCTCCAGCATGGAGAGTTATGAATCCTGTTAGGATTAAAGTTACGACTGTTTCCAATCATTCGATCAGGCAAACGCAAATCGAGGGAAAGTTCGCAATCTGTAATTTCCTCAATGAAATCTCAATACAATTTTCATTCCACCAGGAGGAGCCAGTTGCGAAGTAATTGCTCTCCGTAAGGCGTAAGCACACTCTCGGGATGGAATTGCACACCTTGCAAATCGTAGGTTTTGTGGCGCATAGCCATTATGTAACCGTTTGCATCGCGTGCGGTGATATCGAATTCCGCGGGAAGATTTTCCTGGGAGACGATCCAGCTGTGATAGCGTCCGGCCTCGAATTCTGTTGGCAGGTTCCTGAAGAGGTTAGGGGTATTCTCTAATTGTTCCGATGCATTGGGTTCGAGTCGCACTGTGGATGCCACGCCATGGTAGACAGTATCAAGATTGATGAGTGTTCCTCCGAAGGCTTCGGCGATGGCCTGATGACCGAGGCAGACGCCGAGTATGGATTTGGTCGAGGCGAACTCACGGATGAGTGGGAGCAGCAGTCCGGCTTCGGAGGGGATGCCGGGTCCGGGTGATAGGATAATTCGGTCGAAATTCGACACTTCGTCGAGGGAGATCTCATCGTTCTTGTAAACAGCCACGGGTGTGTGCAGGATTTTTTCTACGAGGTGAACGAGGTTGTAGGTGAAGGAGTCGTAGTTGTCGAAGACGAGGATTTTTTGGGGGAGCATGAGTGGGTAAAGCTAAGACTATTTCGAGGATCGGTTGCCATAGGAATTAGATTGGCGCCTGCGGTGTGCGCCACAGTTGAGATGGCGCCTGCGGCGTTATTCTTTCACACGGATAAAAACGGATTTTACGGATGCACACGGATTTTTGGGCGGCTACGCCGCGAAATTTACCGCGGAGATCGCGAAGACGCGGAG
>CBINHQ010000151.1:0-6041 GCA_966250475.1 uncultured Chitinophagaceae bacterium | reverse complement strand
TCAATTTTAACGCCTCGAAAATCCCATTGCTTTCTTCCCAATTCTCGTTTACATCCACAATTAGCAAGGCCACATCTGCATCTTCAAGCGCGCTCTTCACTGCCTGCATCATGCGTTCGTGCAACTTATACTTTGGTTCGATGATTCCTGGTGTATCTGAAAAAACCACCTGAAATCCCGGCTCGTTGAGTATCGCTTTGATGCGATGCCGGGTCGTCTGCACCTTGGGTGAAACAATCGCCATCTTCTCTCCCATCAGCGCGTTCAGGAGCGTGCTCTTTCCCGCATTGGGACGACCGAAAATATTGACGAAACCGGCTTTCATTTACACATTAACGAATTAATTAATTAACTAATCAGCTAATTGGCTAATTAAAAAAGGTTATCCAGGGGGATAACCTTTTTGTTGCGAAGGGGAGGATCGAACTCCCGACCTTCGGGTTATGAGCCCGACGAGCTACCGCTGCTCTACTTCGCGATGTGGTTTGCAAAGGTACGGGAGTTGAGGCGGAATACCAAATGCGGGAGAAAGTTTAAGAGTTTAAAGGTTTAAAGGTTTATTGGTGCGGGGTTTGGTTGGTTTAAGTTTAAAGGTTTAAGAGTTTAATGGTTTAAGGGTTTAAGGGATGCAAGGGGAGTAGGCTACCTTTTAAACTCTTAAACTCTTAAACCATTAAACCCTTAAACTCTTAAACCATTAAACCTTTAAACCCTTAAACCCTTAAACTTTTAAACCTAATTTTATAGCAAGAGGAGTTCCAATGCAAGAATGGCATTCGCTTTCAATCGAAGAAGTAGCGGAAAAGACCGGAGGTAATCTGGATGGACTTTCTGAGGACCTTGCCTCACAGCGCCTCAAAGAATTTGGACCAAATGCACTCGAGGCGAAAAAGCGAAAATCACCGCTTGTTATCTTCCTGCACCAATTTGCCGATGTGATGATACTCGTGCTCATCGTCGCGGCAGGTATTTCCTTCTTTCTTGGAGAAACTTCGGACACGATCATCATTGTGGTCATCATCTTCCTGAATGCAATCGTGGGATTCATCCAGGAATATCGCGCAGAGAAGGCGATGGAAGCCTTGCAGAAAATGGCTGTGCCGATGTCGAATGTGATCCGCAACGGCCACCAGGTTGAAATTGCCTCAACGGAAATTGTTCCCGGCGACCTCGTAGTACTTGAAGCGGGAAACATGGTGCCTGCAGACCTGCGACTGGTGGAAGTGCACGCACTGAAGGCTGACGAATCGAGCTTAACCGGTGAATCGCACTCGATAGATAAATCCATTGAACCGATTCCTGACAAAGACATTCCTCCCGGCGACAAGACCAACCTTGCCTTCAAAGGAACCGTAATCACAAATGGTCGCGGAAAGGGAATTGTTTTCGCCACCGGGATGAAAACAGAACTGGGAAAGATCGCCGGCATGTTGCAGGAGAAGGAATCCGTCACACCACTTCAAAGGCGAATGGCGGAATTCAGCAAGAAGCTCACCGTGATCATTCTCGTGATCTGCGCGGCAATGTTCACAATCGGCTACCTCCGAGGCGAAGATGCAACGACTATGCTACTCACTGCAATTTCCGTCGCCGTTGCGGCAATTCCCGAAGCGCTGCCTGCTGTTATCACCATTTCACTTGCCCTCGGTGCGAAGAAGCTGGTAAGCAAGAATGTGCTCATTCGCAAATTGCACGCAGTTGAAACACTGGGTTCGGTTAGTTACATCTGTTCCGATAAGACCGGTACACTCACTAAAAACGAGATGACTGTGAAGGAGGTCTGGACGCCAAAGGAGGATGACCTTCCCAGGCTGATCCGCGCCATGAGCCTCAATCATGATGTGAAACATTCCGAAGATGAGCACGATTCGATGACGGGAGATCCGACTGAAATCGCCATGGTGAATTTTGCGGAGCATCACGAGGCCTTCAATTCATCCTGGCTTGAAGAACATTCACGCGAAGAAGAACTGCCCTTCGATTCTGATCGCAAGGCAATGACCACGATCAACAAAGACAGGAACGAATATATCGTCATTACCAAAGGAGCATCAGAAGCAATTGCTTCAATGCTGAAGGAAAAACCGTCTCGCGAATGGAAAGAAAAGGAAGATGAGATGGCGAAGAAGGGAATGCGCATCATCGCATTCGCGGAAAGAAGGATGCGCAACATTCCTACAGAAATCTCACCCGACGCAATTGAGAAGGATCTTCAATTCATTGGCCTCGCAGGGTTGATTGATCCGCCAAGAAAAGAAGTGAAGACCGCAATCGAAGAATGTAAGACCGCAGGCATCACCGCTGTAATGATCACGGGCGATCACCCTCTCACTGCGGGAGCTATCGCCTCCGAACTCGGCATACTTGATGAAGGCGGGACAGTGATCACTGGAAAGGAGCTTGCCGGTATTCCAGAAGAGGAATACCGCGAGAAGGTGGAAAGCATCAGCGTGTATGCCCGCGTTTCTCCTGAACAAAAGCTGAAGATCATCAAGGCGCTCCAATCGAAAGACCATTACGTGGCAATGACGGGAGATGGCGTGAATGATGCGCCTTCACTCAGAAAGGCAAACATCGGCGTGGCCATGGGTATCACCGGTACGGATGTAACGCGCGAGGCTGCGCACATGATCCTGCTCGACGACAACTTCGCCACCATAGTGCAGGCGGTGCGCCAGGGTCGCCGCATCTACGACAACATCCGCAAGTTTGTGAAATACATTCTCACTGGAAACACTGCGGAGATCTGGACCATCTTCCTTGCACCGTTACTTGGACTACCGATTCCGCTGCTGCCCGTACACATTCTCTGGGTAAACCTTGTGACTGACGGGCTGCCCGCACTCGCACTTGCCTCAGAACCGGCAGAGCGCGACATCATGAAGCGACAGCCGCGACCAACCAACGAGAGCATCTTCGCGGGTGGATTAGGAAAGCATGTGCTATGGGTAGGAATACTAATTGGTTTTGTATCACTCGGCGCGCAGAAATATTTTATCGAGATGGGTCACGACAACTGGCAGACGCTCGTCTTCACCATACTCTGCTTCTGCCAGCTCTGGCACGTGCTTGCTATTCGCAGCGACACGCGCTCACTCTTCAAGATCGGCTTAGGCAGCAACCGCATTCTCACCGGCGCGGTAATCCTGACTGTGCTGCTCCAACTCGCGATTATCTATCTTCCTTTTCTGAATGTTTTCTTCCACACGGCGCCTCTTACGGCAACGGAAATCCTGATTGCATTTGTGGTTTCGAGTATACCCTTCTGGGCTGTGGAATTGGAGAAAAAGGTGAAGAGGATAAGAGGGATTGATAGGTGAGGTAGAGAAAAGGGGGGTGCTGTTGACTGTTTACTGTTGACCGTTGACCGTGGACAGTGGACAGTTGACCGTTAACCGTGGACAAGCTTGCCCTGACGAAGGTCAGGGCAAGCTTGTCCACTGTCCAACGGTCAACTAACCCTCTTCACACTACTCGACCCGCTCGACTTCACCTTCGTCACGCTGCCGGTGCCCTTGTAGGCCACATCACTCGCGCCGGAGACATCAACGGTGAGCTCTTCGTTTACGGTGAGTTTTATATCACTTGCGCCGCTTGCATCGACTATGCAGTTGTTTGCCGCAAAATCAAATCCTTTAAAAGAGCATGCTCCTGAAAGATCGAGCTTCAGGTTGGAAGCCACTCCATTTATCTTCACGTCAGACGCGCCGCTCATATCGATCTTGAGGTTTCTTGCGGTGATCTTTCCCTCGAGATCGCTCGCTCCGGAAAGGTTTACTTTCAAATCATCGGCTGTTAATTCTCCCACGATCTTCACATCGCACGCTCCGCTTACGTTCAGCTTATCTATTTTCTTAAATGATATGTAAGCTTTGAGTTTGTTGTTGCCAATTCGGAGTTTCCTGTCTTTGTTTTCCCAACCAATGTACAACACCCCATTCTTCACTTCTACTTTAATGTTTGCCAAATGTTTTTCATTGCCCGCACTCACGGCAACCTTTTCCTCATCACCCTGGGTGAGGTATACATCAAATGCATTGGAAACACTAATTGCGTGGAAGTCTTTCGCCTCGCGAACCTGCACATTGGCATCCTTGATAGTCTTCTGGGCCAGGCCGCTCAAGGTAAAGGCAATCACGGCCAGAAGGGAAATAACAGTCTTTTTCATAAACTAACTGGTTTTGAAGTAATACGAAGGATGGCGTAGAAAAGTTACAGCCCAGAACTAATTTATTTCTCTTTAATTTTGCGGCGGCAATTGTTCCAACTGGAAAACTGCCACTCAGTGTTCCCGGGGTGTTTCCGGTTTCGGCCGGAATCTGAGATCATACCCGACAACCTGATCAGGGTAATGCCTGCGCAGGGAAGGAGTCAAATTCCATCCTTACTCACGACCTTCAAAGAAGGCGGCATTTCCCTCTCATTTTTATCTGCGGAACTGCACGGAAGCCAGCTTCCCAACAGAAAGCTTTCTTCCAGCAGCGATGCACTCACATTTTAAAAATTTAAAAATGAAGAGGATTGCGATTTTCTCCGTACTGCTGGCCACAACCGGCAACCTGTTCGCCCAGACAATCCAGGGCGATTCCACCGTTTCAAAAGACAGTTTCTACCTGCTTAGCCCGGTCGAGGTCAGGGCCGTGCGCGCGGGACAGGCTGCCCCCTTTCCGAAGACAAACATTACTCGACGCGAACTTGAACGCACCAACCTGGGCCAGGATATTCCCTTCCTTTTGAACCAGACGCCTTCCGTTGTTGCAAGTTCCGATGCCGGAAATGGAGTCGGTTATACCGGCATCCGTATCAGGGGTACCGACGCAAGCAGGATCAACGTCACACTCAACGGTATTCCATACAATGACGCAGAAAGCCAGGGAACCTTCTTCGTCGACCTTCCCGATTTCTCTTCATCCGTTGGTTCAATCCAGGTGCAACGTGGCATTGGCACTTCTTCAAACGGAGCAGGAGCATTCGGTGCCAGCATCAACATCAGCACTAATGAAGTTGAGAATAATGCATACGCGGAATTCAACAACAGTTTCGGCTCATTCAATACGTGGAAAAACACGCTCAGGGCAGGAACGGGTTTACTGAAGGATCACTTCACCGTTGACCTTCGCCTATCTAATATCAACAGCGATGGCTTCATCGATCGCGCATCGAGCGATCTTCAGTCTTATTATTTCTCTACCGCGTATCTCGCAGACAAATCATCGCTGCGATTAAACATTTTCTCAGGGAAGGAAAAGACCTACCAAGCCTGGAATGGGATCTCCGAAGCCGACCTGAAGAGCGGCAACCGAACCATCAACTACGCAGGAATGGAAAAGCCTGGCGAGCCTTACGAAAATGAAACCGACAACTTCCGCCAGGATCACTACCAGCTTTTCTTCAACCACAAGTTCACGCCGGAACTTTCCTTCAATACGGCTCTCTTCCTCACAAAAGGGAAGGGTTATTATGAGCAATACAAGGCTGAAAGGTCTTATTCGGAATACGGCCTGGCAGATCCCGATCCGCTAACCACAACCACCGATCTCGTACGTCAGCTCTGGCTCGACAACGATTTTTATGGAAACATCTTCTCGCTTCAATTAAACCGAGGCGCTTCCAGGTTCACTCTCGGTGGAGGATGGACAAGATACGACGGAGGACATTTCGGAGAAGTGATCTGGGCATCAAACGGAATTCCCACTCCCACGCACAGGTGGTATGATAACGATGCAAAGAAGACAGACTTCAATCTTTATCTCAAGCAACATTCAAGAGTTGGCGATGGATGGAATCTATTCTACGACCTTCAGTACAGGAGAATCACTTACACAGTAAACGGATTCAGAGACAATCCTTCACTCGCCGTTGATGTGGATTACAATTTCTTCAATCCAAAGGCCGGCGTCAGCTACATGAGAAACGGATGGAAGGCCTACGCTTCTTACGGCATTGCCAGCAAGGAGCCAAACCGTGACGACTTCGAAGCCGGACTAGAGCAGCAACCAAAGCGCGAGAAGCTTTCCGATCTCGAACTTGGAGTGGAACGT
>CBINHQ010000150.1:0-6044 GCA_966250475.1 uncultured Chitinophagaceae bacterium | reverse complement strand
CTCGATCTCTACTCAATCATCTACTTCAGGCTTTCTGCCGAAGGCGATGCATTCGCAGCGAGGGTGATCAAGAAGGATGGAACCGTTCAGCCTGTTGACCTAACTGATGCCGCGAGGGTAGACGATCCAAAATCAGTTCCCGGTGTATTCCGCAGCTATACGGATCAGAGGATTGGCGTTTATTATCGTCCTACATTCTTCAAACTCGCGGTGCCTGACCTAGAAGAGGGTGATATTCTTGAATACGAATTCAGGAATATGAACATTCAGGAGTATTCTCATAATCCCAGCTACAAAGAGTTCAATCCAGTTTATTATGTATGCAATAGGGAAATGCCAGTCTCAAGGCAGATCATTGAAGTAGTGACACAGGATGATAAATACTACATCGGTTATCGTAGTCTTAAAGGCGCTCCCGATTTTGCACAGTCAACCGTGGGAGGAAAGAAGGTATATCGCTGGGTGGATGATAACCGCGACAAGATGGTGGATACACGTTATGTGAACGAGTACGTGGAGACTCCATCCGTGAAGTTCCAGGTGATCTATGCGAAGAACAACTCAAAGAATTTCGTTTGGTTTAAGGATGAATCAGACATGAAGAGGGATCTCACTCCCGAGGAGCTTTCTGAAAAGGTGAAGGCTTTCTGGTTCAACCCGTCGAAGCTCCACAGCACCGGGGACTATACTGCGGGATTGAAGACATCAATCGATAATACCGTTGCGACGATGTATAAGACCCTGCGCAAGCGTGGGATTACCGATGCTGCTGAGAAGGATTATGTGAACAAGGCTTATTATTCAATCAGGGGGCAAACACTTTATGGAAATTGGAGCGACTTCGCGTTTGCTAAAGTGTTCTCGGGACTTTTGGACAAGAAAGATATTCCGCATGAAATAATTGTGACCACTTCTAATCAGCGCACACAACTTAATAAAGTCGCGTTTACGCAGGAGATAGCGTGGATGATTAAGTACAAGGATCATTACTACGCAAATCCGAATGAGCATTTAAATCCCGAGGAGATTCCTCTTCATCTCGATGGCAATTCCTGCATCAGGTTTAATTATGATGATGAGAAGACCGCTGTTCCGGATGTGATCCCTCTCTCTGACACTTCAGCGAATGTGATAGCGACACAGATCGAGGCGAAGCTGGATGAAGAATTGGTGAACATCGTTCTCTCCAAGACTGTTGAAGCGAAGGGATTGGTGAAGGATGGAATCATCGATGACATTGTCGCGCTGACGCCGTTTATGGAGGGAGATTACAGAAACTATGATGGCGGCAGCATGTGGGATGGAATGTCGGATGCTTCCCAGGCAAAAGCGATGGAGGAATTCAACAAGGAAAAGCGCGAGTGGAAAGAAGAGAAACCAAAGATGATGAAGGCGATGGCGGAAAATGAATATTCCGGAATGGTGGAAGATTACAAGATGTTCCGACTTCAGCAGGACGGCCGCAATTCGAGAAAGAGATCGATAAGATACTACGAGAACTTTTCGCTTTCCAGGCTTACAGCTATTGCAGGAAATGATGTGGTTGTATCGCTCCCTGCATTGATTGGGAAGCAAACAAGGATAACAAAGGATGAACGCAATCGCACAGTTCCTATCAATGTGGGATATCCGAGGAAGGTGTTGTGGCATATCGTGATGCCTATTCCGGCTGGGTATACAGTGAAAGGTCTCGAGGCATTGAACAGGAAAGTGGACAATGAATGTGGCAGTTTCGAGAGTGTGGCAGTAATAGAAGGTGAAAACCTGGTGCTTGATGTGCGGAAGATATACAAGGCTTCGAAGTTTGAAACGGGCAAGTGGGATGCTCTTGT
The DNA here is from genome assembly GCA_966250475.1 of uncultured Chitinophagaceae bacterium. Classification (GTDB taxonomy): domain Bacteria; phylum Bacteroidota; class Bacteroidia; order Chitinophagales; family Chitinophagaceae; genus CBINHQ01. The sequence goes on along the minus strand of CBINHQ010000150.1, from coordinate 4,212 downwards.
TTCAATGCTGGATGAGGCATATAATTTTTCCCAGGCGAAGATTGTGTTGCAGAAAGGGGAATAGTGTGGGGGAAGGGTTAGGGGTTAGGGGTTTAAGGGTGGCTTAAACCTTTAGCTTTTCACCTCAAATATCAAATCTTTATGGTGGAACCATTGGACATGGATTTAGCATGATTGCTTATGATCTAGTAAGATCGATCATAACTGTCATAATTCATTATAGTAAATCTGTCTACAATGGTGTTGCAATAATGAGAAGGTTCAGTAATCTATTTTTCTCATCAAGACAATTCATTTTATAATGTAACAGGATGAGTATTAAAGCCTCAATTGTTGCCATGCTTCTATTTTCTTGTAATGGCCAAAAATTGGAGGGAGATGATTTACATGTTGAAGTATCCCGAGTTTTGGTTGACACGAGCCAGATTGCCAGAATGCAACCTCCGTCAGTTGACCATCTTGGCAAATACCTCACAGCTGCTGACTATTCAGGAAAACTTTGTGTCTGGTGATTGCGAATCTATCATCTGAAGTTATATACCTGTATTCAAAGGGAAGCAATTCATCTCCATTTGATTCCTCCTTGACACAAAGTGTCAATATTGACAGTGTGCTTAGTGGTGATAGTATTATAGTTGTTGGTAAGCCTTGGCGGATAAATGAAAATTTTTCGACCTATAGTGATTCGATACTTCCAAATTCAAAAGTGGAAAGACTCGTGTATGTTGGGTATCCCGTCACAAAACTCTTCGGGAAGGTATTCTATGGAAAAAGGCATGACGATGGAAATTTCATGCATTACTCCCGACAAATTGTGTTGAATTTTCCGGCGGTCAAATAATATGCTCGTGCAAAATATGAAAGTAAATATTATAGGCCTGTGCTTTAGAGTTTTTGCATCTGGTTGGATGATTGCTGCAGTTAGCGGTTGTAGTCAGGAGGTAAAGGATTTGGACAAAAAGGATTTCAGGTTGGTTCTTAGGGACACAGCTCAGTTTATTGAGTATTATGTTCACAAGAATGACAAGTCAATTGAAATGCTGAAATATTTGTATGAGGACAATTCTATCCAGGCGATTGCCTATTTTGTTAAAGGACAAAAAGCAGGCAAGTGGGTAAAATATTTCGAAGACGGGAAGGTAGCTGCCGTTTCATATTTTAAGGATGGTCTGCGCGATAGCGTTCATACATTTTATCATTTTAACGGGAGGTTAGCGATAATTGAAAGATATGCTTTAGGGAAGAAGATTGGTAAGTGGGAGGTTTTTGATTCCGTTGGAAATGTGGTTAGTTCTATAAACTACGACTAATTCGTTGGCAGATTAGATGTAAGGATTTTTTTTGAATTTTTACCTTGATAACAATTTCATAAGAAATCTGCACTACGTCCTATATCTCCCCTTTCAACATTCCGTCCGCCGGAGCGGACTTGAACCTTCCTACAATTTACTGATCTACTGAAGAAGATTTGAAAATTATGCGTTGTGGAATTGATTAAAAAACGGAACAGGTACGTTTTTTCACGAGCTGGCTTGCGTGAAAAAGGCGCTTGAGTGTTGTCAAAATCACCTTGATTCGGCTGAAGATTGAAGGATATTTACAAAAATGATATCCGGCGGAAATGATCTGGAATCCTTGTGGAGACTGATGCTGAACAACCGAAGATTGGGAGGACGTGGATGTTTTGGCAGGTGCGTGTAAAGCGGACTTGAACAGTGAACTCCAGGTGGAGAACCTATACCCAAATTAGCAATGGCAGGTTGGAAAGGTGGGGGAGGGAGGGCCCCGCAGGGCGCTTGCCTTGACTTGACTGCTTCAAGAACGCCCCATTATCCCAAATAAAACGCCCACTCCTAAATTTCAATTCCTAAACTCTCATTCAACCATCTTCTTTCAAAATCCATAATCGCTCATCTTTTCTAAATTCTAACTTCAAGAGTTTCTCCAAACCCCAAACTCCAAACATCAAACCTTAATGGCCGGACCATCGGATACGGATCTAGTATGCTTGCTCATGTTTTACTATGATCGATCAAAACTGGTCATAAATCATAATAATAAAGATTCTTCAACATCCGAAGACTGCTCAGAATATTTCCCACCCTTAAACCCTTAAACTGTTAAACCTTTAAACCATTAAACTTTAAACCTTATTGATGGAGTCATCCTCCTCCTCTCCTCCCAAACTGTAAGGATTATTCTCCTCATCTTCTTCACCAATTGCTTCGTTGTGATCATCTGCCTCGCTTCCGGGTACATCGAGGTCGCTGCCACTTTGATTAGTCTTCTCGTTGAGTGGTTCGCCTTCATCATCTGTTTGCTGAAGCTTTGCACGGTCCAGATTGTCCTGATCTCGAGTTGGCAATTTTGCAGCCGCATCGGCCAGTGCTTCTTTTTCTTCCTTCGTCACATTTGATAGAAACGGATCATCGCTGTTATCATCGTGGAGACCTTCAATGCCTTCACCTTCTTCATCTGCCGATGAAATTGTTGTATCTGCAAGTTCACCTAGTGGTGGCACGTGCACATGTTCTTGCCCGGGAATGTCGTTAGCATCCGGAAGTTGCATTTCTGTTTCCTCCGGTTGCATTTTTTCGAGATCCTTCTTCTTATCTGGGAGATCGCCAGTGCGGGTTCTTTCTTTCACTTTGGTATTTTTCATGACCTTGTGTTTTAGTTGTCAGAAAGCTGATCAAAACAGATCATGAATAATAGCCAAAAAACCATGCCCTAATTCTTTCGATGAGATCAGGTTTGCATCACGAGTTTCTGCAGGTTCGCAAGCTTTTCACGAATGAGTTCCTTTGCTTTATCATCCTTCAGGAAGCCGTGTGCATCAAACTTTTCCTTTGCCTTTGCAATGAGAATCTCCGGCTTGTAGACGGGCCTCATTTCCAGAAACTGGAACACTGCGTGAAAGCCAAGCTGCATTCTCGATGTTCCCCACATGCCGGTTGTGGCGCCCATCACAGCTACTGGCATTTTTATCAATGGGGAATCTTCGCCCCTCGATGCCCAATCAATCGCGTTCTTCAGTACGCCTGGGATGGAGTAGTTATATTCGGGTGAAACGATAACTAAGGCATCAGCTTTCGCGAGATTTTCTCTGAAGGTTGAAACAACGCGCGGCCTTTCCTTCGCGAGGGGAAGGTCATTATCGCCATTGTACATTGGGATATCATTGATAGGAAGTATATCCAGTGTGACACCGACAGGCAATAGTTCCTTCAGGTTACGAAGGAGTTTGGTGTTGAATGAATCTTTTCTGAGACTGCCTGAAATGCCGGCGAATCTGATCATGTCGCTCATATTTGTGATTGAAGTCAGGGACTAAGATAATTCACTTCCTGAACTTCGAAACCAATACGAGTATAACAATCACAACAAGTCCTATCAGAAAAAATGCCCACCACATTCCTGCTTTGAAAATGGTCTCCACAGCGCCACAACTGCTTAGCACCACCATATTGAATAGCAGGAGGAATAATGCTGTATAAATCTTCATGATCTTGATTTTACCTGCTTAGTAAAATTCAAGTATTATACCAATTGCTAAAATGTAAGGTTAATTAATCCCTGAATTCCTGGGAGATCATCAATCCGTAGAAGCCTCCATCCATGATGCCGATTCCCACTCTTCCAAATGCGGGACTCATGATGTTTGCACGGTGACCCGGGGAGTTCATGAGGTTCCTGTGGGCGATTTCGAGTGTCTGAGCCAATGCGAGATTCTCACCTGCAGCGGTGAAGCGTACACCCGCTTCTCGCATTCTGTCGAAAGGACTCTTTCCATCGGGGTTCTGATGCGCGAAGTATCCTCTTGCAAACATGTCTCTCGAATGTGCCCTGGCCACCCTGGTTTGTTCGGGATCGGCCTTTAACGGAGGAAGATTTTCCTTAGCCCGTTCTTCGTTAATCATCTCAAGCATCCTCTTTTCCAATCCAGGCCTTGGTTGGGGATTATCGTATCGGAAGTGAAGTTTAACAGTTTCTCCACTCGACGGGCTTACCGTGAGGCTATTCATCGTTTGCCTTACTGCTTCATCAAAGACGGGCGCGAGTTTCTTATTCGCCCATTCAGCCTGCATAGCGAGTTTATTCGCGATCTTGCTTTCTCTCGTTTCGTCGGTGATCTTATCGGTGATCGGGAGAGCCAGCAACAATGCCGCGATTATCGTGGCATATATCAATCCGTTCACAGCCCCGGGCACG
>CBINHQ010000149.1:0-6074 GCA_966250475.1 uncultured Chitinophagaceae bacterium | reverse complement strand
GAATCGAGGTGATGCTGTTAGTAGTTTTCCACATAACAATTCATCAATTAGTTAATTAGCTAATTAGTTAATTAATCAATTAGCTAATTAACTAATTAACTTCGTAAGGTGTATTGCCCTCCATTGACCATCACCTTGCTCGGCACCGGCACAAGTACCGGGGTGCCAATGATCGCTTGCGATTGCGAAGTCTGCCGATCCACGGATAAGCGCGACAAGCGCCTGCGCTCGAGTATACTCGTACAATCGAAAAAGACCACGCTGGTGGTGGATACAGGTCCTGATTTCCGATATCAGATGCTGAGGGAAAATGTATCTCACCTCGATGCGGTTGTGTACACGCATCCGCACAAGGATCATCTCGCGGGACTTGACGATATCCGCGCTTTCAATTTCTTTTCGCAAAAACCAATGCAGATCTATGCTGATTCGCTCACAGAGGAGGCTGTACGTCGGGATTTCTATTATGCATTTACCGATTCCAAATACCCGGGCATACCGGAGCTTTCCATGAATACGATCACCGAGGATCCGTTCATGGTCGGTGATATTCCCGTGATGCCGATTCCGGTCTGGCACCTGAAGATGCCCGTGCTGGGTTTTAGATTCGGACAGTTTGCCTACATCACCGATGCCAACCGAATCGAGGAAGAATCGATGGATCGCCTGCGCGGAACTTCGATTATTGTGCTGAATGCCCTGCGCAAGGAACCTCATGTCTCCCATTTCACCCTGGGCCAGGCCGTGGATATTGCAAAGGAATTGCAGGTCGAGAAGGCGTATTTCACCCATATTTCTCACCAACTCGGCAAACACGAGAATGTGAGTAAGGAATTGCCGGGGTTTGCGGCTTTGGGATATGATGGAATGCGGATTGAAGTTGATTCCTGAAAATTTGGTGGCTACGCCACGCTTTTACCGCGGAGAACCCGGAGACGCGGAGTTAAGTTCCTTGGCTCAATGATGTTCGGCTTTTTCAGGGTTGGGTAATTTTATTAAATCGGAAGAAAAGCCTCCTCACATCTTTTTTAAACCCATTAAACTTTTAAATCTGAAAAGACTTTAAGAGTTAACCAAGGTTACTGGGAAAATCTTCCGCCCTTAAACTTTTAAACCTTTAAACCCTTAAACCTGAAATAGGGGTAAATTTTCCGAAAAAAACTCCCCTAACACTTGTTCGTAAGTAAAAAAATCCCTTACTTGCACTCGCCTTTAACGATTGCGTAACGGTTGCTTGCTATGGTTTTTTGCAGCCATTAAATTGTGCCATCCCGGATCATCGAGGTGGCACACCTATTTATAACCCACTATAGAGATTTTAGCACGATGAACTTCGAGGTTTCCGACATTACATCCCAGGTGGCACAGACAGCCAGGGATTTCGCACTTCAACATATCAAACCGAACGTGATGACCTGGGATGAAAGCCAGGAATTTCCAATTGAAGTATTCAGGGAAATGGGAAAACTTGGAATGATGGGTGTGTTGGTCCCGGAGGAATATGGCGGTGCGGGATTAAGTTATTTCGAATACAAGTCGGTGATCGAGGAAGTGGCGAAGGTTTGCGGATCGATCGGCCTAAGTGTCGCCGCACATAATTCACTTTGCACAGGACACATTCTCACATTCGGCAATGAAGAGCAGAAGAAGAAGTATCTGCCAAAGCTGGCGACGGCTGAATGGCTGGGTGCGTGGGGCTTGACAGAGCCGAATACCGGAAGCGATGCCGGCAACATGAAGTGCGTGGCAACGAAGGATGGCGATGATTGGATAATCAACGGAACTAAGAGTTGGATCACTCATGGCAAGAGCGGCGAAGTAGCTGTTGTGATCTGCCGCACGGGTGAACCACGTGCGAAGAATAATTCCACTGCATTCGTTGTGGAGAGAGGAACACCCGGATTCAGCGCAGGGAAGAAAGAAAACAAACTCGGCATGCGCGCAAGTGAAACCGCCGAGATGATCTTCGATAATTGCCGCATTCCGGACAGCAACCGTCTTGGAAAGGTCGGCGAAGGATTCAAACAGGCGATGAAGGTGCTCGACGGCGGAAGAATTTCCATTGCCTCTCTTTCACTCGGAATTGCGAAGGGCGCATATGAGGCGGCATTGCAATACTCACAGGAGCGCCATCAGTTCGATAAGCCAATCTCCAGTTTCCAGGGAATCTCATTCAAACTTGCCGACATGGCAACAGAAATCGAAGCGGCGGACCTCCTTACACTCCAGGCTTGCGACCTCAAGAACCGCGGACTGCAAATGACGAAGGAAGCAGCCATGGCGAAGTACTATGCGAGTGAAGTAGCGGTAAAAGTCGCGAATGACGCAGTGCAAATCTTCGGAGGCTATGGTTACACAAAGGATTTCCCGGTAGAAAAGCATTACCGCGACGCGAAGCTCTGCACAATTGGAGAAGGAACAAGCGAAATTCAAAAATTGGTCATCTCCCGCGAAGTATTAAAATAATTAGTCAATTAGCTAATTAGCTAATTAGTTAATTATCTGACCTCCTGCATTTCTACCAGCTTTTTGTAGAACCCATCCTTCGCAATTAGTTGTTCGTGTGTGCCGCGTTCAACTATTCTTCCTTTTTGTAGTACGATGATCTCATCTGCGTGACGGATGGTACTAAGCCTGTGTGCGATCACGATGCTGGTGCGGTTTTGCATCATGTTATTGATGGCATCCTGCACCAGGCGTTCGCTTTCGGTGTCGAGGGATGATGTTGCTTCGTCGAGGATAAGTATGGGAGGATTCTTCACAAGCGCTCGCGCGATGGTGAGTCGCTGGCGCTCGCCTCCGCTGAGTTTCGTGCCGCGGTCGCCAATATTGGTGTGATAGCCTTCTTCTTTTCTAATGATGAAGTCATGCGCGTTAGCCACCTTAGCGGCGTGATAGATCTCTTCTTCCGTCGCATCATCCTTTCCAAGCCTGATGTTGTTGAAGATAGTATCGTTGAAGAGAATTGGTTCCTGTGTCACGATGCTCATGAGCCCGCGCACGGATTGCAGAGAATAATCGCGAATGTTAACTCCATCGATCAGCACCTCGCCTGAGGTAACATCGTGGAAGCGCGGGACGAGATCCGCAAGTGTTGATTTACCAGCGCCGGAAGAACCAACGAGTGCTATGGTCTTTCCTTTCTCAATCTTGAGGTCGATGTTTTCAAGTATCACCGCATCGTGATAGGCGAATGAAACATTTCGGAATTCGATCGAAGATTTGAAGTCTGTAATCTGTTTGCCGCTTGGATTATCATCAACCGTCACGGGCGTATTGATCACTTCTTCGATCCTTCCGATAGCTGCAGCTCCCTTTCGCATGTTGCTGAAGGAAGTGGAGAGCGCCTTTGCAGGATTGATAATGTTGTAAAAGATTCCCAGGAATCCAAGGAACACTGGCGCTTCGAGCAACTGGTTCTTCAACACAAGACTTCCACCGTAATAAAGCACTCCGGTGAATAGCATCACCCCCATCACCTCCGAAAGAGGTGAAGCCAGATCCCTTCGATAGCTGATCCTGTTCTTCGAATGAAGCAATTCAGTGTTTCCGGTGAAGAACCTTTTGCGGAGCAATCTTTCAATGTTGAATGCTTTGATTACACGAAGTCCGCCCAGCGTTTCGTCGAGCGTGGAAAGCGTTTCGCCGTACTTGTTCGCCACATCCTGTGAATGCCGCTTCAGCGATTTCGTTACTCTGCCGATCACCAGCCCGAGAATGGGTATGAGAAGGAGGATGAATAAAGTCAGAGTAGGGCTGATGAAGAACAGCACTGCAAGCGTGATGATGATGGTGAGCGGATCGCGGATCCATCCTTCCAGTGTGCCGACGACGGAACTCTCCACTTCGCTGATGTCGTTGGTCATGCGGCTCATCAGGTCGCCCTTTCTTTTTTCGGTGAAATATCCGATCGGCAGGCGAAGAATCTTGTCGTACAATTCTTCACGAAGATGGTTGACCACACTGTTCTTTAGCGGATTCAATACATAATATGAAAGGTAGAGGAAGAGATTCTTCAGGAAGATGAAGGTTATCATCAGCATGCAGATGATGCCGAGGGTTGCGATCTTTCCGCTATTGTTGATCGAATTGTTCAGAAAATTGTTCAGGTACTGGATCAATGGATTGTCGCTGCCCGAACTTAGGGTTGAGCAATCGAGACATTCCGGCCGCGGATCGATGAAGATCAACTGAAGAAAGGGCATAAGCATCCCGATCGACACGATTGAAAACACGATGCTGAGGATGGTAAAGAGAAAGTATAGGACTATCTTTCCTTTATAATCCTTCAGGTATGTGAAGATCCTGGCGTATTGCTTCATGGTTTCTGTGGTCGTAAACGGAGCAAAGTAAGTAATTTTACACCCTTACCCAAAACGTGGAAGACTTAAGAGAAGCGGACTATTCATTTTTCACAATTAAATTAAAACCTATGGAAGAAGGAAAAAGGCAGAAACAGGTAGCGGGATTGCTGAATGAAGAGTTGAATATGATCTTCCAGCGCCTCGGGTTGAGTATGATTGAGGGCGGCATGGTTTCCATTTCATCGGTGAAGATTACGCCCGACCTGTTGGAGGCGAGAATCTATCTCAGCTTCTTCCAGGTGAAGGATGTGGACGCTGCGCTGAAAAAGTTCGATGAGCGTCATCATGAAATAAAGAAGGAGCTAGCTGCAAAAGTGCGCCACCAACTAAGGAACATTCCCGTTCTCAAGTTCTTCAGGGACGATACGCTTGATCACGTTTTCAAGATGGAAGAATTATTCAAGAAAATAGAAGAAGAGAAGAAGAAGGACTGACGCAACGAACATCATCGGAATTATGCATTTCCTTTTCGCCTGGAGATATTTTAAAGCAAAGAAATCCACGAACGCAATCAATGTGATCGCGTGGATTAGCATTGGAGCGATTGTGGTCGGCACCACGGCACTTATCCTCGTGCTGAGTGTCTTCAATGGGTTCGAAGGATTGGTGAAATCACTTTATTCCTCTTTTTATACTGATGTAAAGGTTTCGCCAGTAACCGGGAAGACGATCACCGTCACCCAGAAACACCTCGAGCAACTGAGGAAGTTGGATGGCATCAATAATTTTTCGCTGGTTGTGGAAGAAAAGGCGCTTGTGCAGATTGGCGAATTCCAATCGGTGGTTCATTTAAAAGGCGTGGATGAGAATTATCGCTACGTTGCCGGCGTGGCTGATCATTTGCCCAGGGGTGAATATGAACTCGGTAACGCAGACTCGCCGAAGATGATTGTAGGAGTGGGAGTGGAAAATGCGCTGGGCATACGCGCAGATCAGAATCCCTTTGCATTGAACATCTACCTTCCTAGGCGCGGCACGTCTGAACTGCTCGATCCGCTCGAGAACATCAGCACAGACACCATCGGTACCTCGGCCGTGTTCAGTATCCAGCAGGAGTTTGATAATAAGTTTGGCATCACCAATCTTGCTTTTCTGAAGAGGGCGCTCAAATTAAATCAGGATGAGTACAGCGGATTGGAGATAAAGGTCAATGACCCCGACGAGACCGACCGCATTCGCGACAAGGTAGCCTCTATTTTCGGAAGCGAATACAAAGTGCAGAACAGGTATCAGCAAAACCAGAGTCTGTATGCCGTGATGAATCTCGAGCGTTGGATTATCTACGCGGTGCTTTCGCTCATTCTTGTTGTTGCCGCGTTCAACATGATCGGTGCTCTAACGATGCTGGTACTCGAGAAGCAGAAAGACATCAGCGTACTTCATGCGCTGGGAGCAAATCGCAGCTTCATTCAAAAAGTATTCCTTTCCGAAGGAATCTTAATTGCCATCATTGGAGGAGGGGGAGGAATGTTGCTCGCACTGATCATTGCATTTTTGCAAGTCAATTTTCATTTGATACCGCTTCAGGGCGGATCGTTCCTGATTGATTATTTCCCCGTGCAATTGAGGTGGACTGACTTCCTGCTTGTTGGAGCAACGGTGTTCATCATCGCACTCATCGCATCATGGTTTCCATCCAGAAAAGCATCCGCGATCGAATTCTCGCTCCGCACGGATTAATTAACTAATTAATTAATTAGCTAATTAGTT
>CBINHQ010000148.1:0-6080 GCA_966250475.1 uncultured Chitinophagaceae bacterium | reverse complement strand
CTGCAAGGCTTATGTTATCATCCTTGTCGAGCAATACTCCCGGCGCTTTACGAAGAAGTTCGAGCGCATCGTTACCAGTGGCATTGATAGTTCCTTCCACGTTGAGGATTGTTCTGTCAGCCTTCACTTCCACCATCGGCTTCTTAGAAGAAACTGTAACTCCTGTTAATGCACCGGAGACTTTGATGAGCTGAAGATCGGGTACGGTTACATCTGCCGCGTTTGAGATCTTCTGCGACCCTACAGGCACATAGCCTACGTGTGAAACAGAAACGAAGTATTCGCCGCTGCCCTGGTCAAACACATACTTACCTTCCTTGTCGGTTACCGCCAATTTGATTGAACTTGAATCGACCGCATTGAGCAGGGTAACAGTGGCCTGGTTGATGGCCTTACCTTCATCATCCTTTACATGCCCCGTTATTTTCTGGGCATTCAAAGAGGAAGTAATCAGGATTCCGGCCGTTATAAAAAAGAATAGTTTTCTCATAAACTCATTTTTAATTTAGAATAAGGAGCGACAAAGATATTTCTATGTCACAGGAGTGTAAAGCGATAAGCGACAAGCAGCAAAAATGGGGGTATGAACGGCGAGAAAATTCCGGTGAACTGCGTCATCAGCGGTCAATTCTCCGGTGAAGTGAATTTTCACCGGCAAAAAATCATTTTTTCTTAAAATGGCTTTTGCCCATATTTGCGGTCTAAATCGTTCAGAATGAATTTTCCTGCAAATCTCCGCTATACCAAGGACCACGAATGGGTTAGCCTTGAAGGCAATGTAGCAACCGTTGGCATTACAGACTTCGCGCAGCGTGAACTGGGCGACATTGTGTACGTGGAAGTGGAGACTGTAGGCAAGACGCTGGAAGCCAATTCAGTTTTTGGTACAGTTGAGGCGGTGAAGACGGTTTCGGACCTCTTCCTCCCGGTGAGTGGAACCATCACGGAATTGAATCCGGAACTGGCCAATGCACCCGAACTTGTAAACACCGATCCTTATGGAAAGGGATGGATGATCAAGATGACGGTGAGCAACCCTTCTGATGTGGAAGGCCTGCTTGATGCTGCAGCATATGAGAAGGTTGCTGGCTAATTCAGCGCACCCATTACTCAGAAATTATTGAAGATTGAAACCAAACTTTCTCCCGGCTGCGTTTTTCTTCATTGTTTTCACTATACTGCTACTGTTGCCAGGTTCGGCATTTCCCAAGGAGAACTGGCTGACAAAGATTCAATTCGACAAGTGGGTGCACGTGGGCATTTTCTTCCTGCTTGTTACACTTACCTGCTGGGGTAGTCTTATAAAATTCAGTAAAGGGAATCGAAAAATATTTGCGTGGATTGGAATTGCAATGCTTGCTTATGGAGTTTGTATTGAATTCATTCAACTCTACTTCGTGCCTAACAGGGGATTTGAATTTGGAGATATAGTCGCTGATGCGGGAGGAAGTTTATTGGGAATCTTATACAGTTCTCATAGGTATATAAAAAAATAGACCCCTGTAGAAACAGGGGTCGCAACCAAAACTAACTGCTTATGAGAAAATTGACTGCTTTTATAAGAAGAACTATAAAAGTATAACGCAAATTTACTGCCATTAGTATCATCATCGTTGTTAAGGATTGCATAAAGCCCAAAAATCGCAATTCTCTCCGCAAATCTTCATCGTAATCTCACCAGATTGTAGATATTATTTCCCATAGCTTTCAACAGCTATCAGGAAGAAAACTACTTAATCCGGATTGCGATTCATGAACGATCATGACAACTATCTGACAAAGATCTTCAGCATATTAGATGCTTTCATCCAACATAATACATAAATCAGACCAAAATGGATTACAGCTTTGGAAAAAAGGTTAAAGGATTGAGTTAGTTGTTGCTACGATCCTGTCTTGCAAGCTTTTCTGAGTTCTCAGCGAATTGAAGTGCATCGATGAGTTCGCCGATTCCCCCATTGAGAACTTCCTGGAGATTATAGAGAGTGAGTCCGATGCGATGATCGGTAACTCTGCCTTGGGGAAAGTTGTATGTTCTGATCTTGGCGCTGCGGTCGCCGGTACTCACGAGACTTTTACGATGACGAGCAATCTCATCTTCTTGCTTTCTTACTTGCTCTTCGTAGAGTTTAGTACGAAGCATTTGCATTGCTTTCTCCCGGTTGCCAAGTTGTGACCGTTCGGTCTGGCAGACTACGACTGTGCCAGTGGGAATGTGTGTGAGCATTACCTTGGTTTCAACCTTGTTCACGTTCTGTCCACCAGCGCCACCACTTCGAGCGGTTTCCATCTTCACGTCTGCAGGGTTGAGTTCGAAGTCGACTTCTTCAGCCTCGGGCATCACGGCAACAGTGGCTGCGGAAGTGTGCACGCGGCCGCTGCCTTCTGTCTCGGGAACCCGCTGTACGCGATGTACGCCGCTTTCGAATTTGAGCAAGCCATAAACATCATCGCCCGTGACTTCGAGCTGCACTTCTTTGTATCCTCCAACTGTTCCTTCATTCTCACTGAGAATGGCCGTCTTCCATCCTTTGCGTTCGCAGAAGCGCATGTACATTCTGAGCAAGTCGCCGGCAAAGAGGCTCGCTTCGTCGCCTCCGGTACCGGCGCGTATTTCGATGATGGCGTTCTTTTCGTCCTGAGGATCTTTTGGTATGAGCAGTTGGCGAATTTGCGTTTCCATCTTTTCCTTCTTCTCCTCAACCTCGGGAAGCTCGGTCTTGGCGAGTTCGCGCATCTCCTCATCGTCGCCGTTTAGGGCTTCGCGGTAAAATTCGATATCGTCGAGCACTTTGCGGTAATCGTTGTAGGCTGATACGATCTTCTCCAGACTGCGGTATTCCTTGCTTGTCTCGGCAAATCTCTTATTGTTACCTACAATCTCGGGATTCGTGAGCGCGACGCCCAGTTGATCGAACCTTGCCTTAATGGCTTCTAATTTTTCTAACATAGTGTGGGCGGCAAAATTAGCCAATTGGAGAAATAGGTTACCGATTTTAATTAAGAATAGAAGTAGGGATAATTAAGATGATAAAGGAAAAATTGGAAGAGAGGAAGAGGAAATGTATTGAACAGATCAGTGAATTGCCATGGGTGGGGTGGAATTGTGAGATTGGTTTAGGGGCAGGTGAGGTTTTATGGGAGTTGATGTTGGCCGGAAGATTTGCGGGGGTTGCGCCCTGTGGGCCCTCCCCGGCCCCATTCCCTCCCCCACCACCAACCACCATATTTCTGAACCGGGCCATAGCATTGCCTTAGGAACAAGCCTCAAATTCTCTCGTTCCCACTCCATTGCCACGACAACCATTGGTTGAACAGCTATTAGTTCTCACAAGACTCACGGATCTTCCGACGGATCACCGGACAAATCTCCGATAAGAGATTTCAGAAACCAAGTAAAAATCTACGCGATCCCGCGCTTTTTTCATCACAGAATTTCCAGAAAATCCCCGGATGTCCCGTTTTTAAACGGGGCATTCACGTCAATCTTGCACTACCTAATTTTGCTCTATGAAATTTTCTGCCACCAGGGTATTCGATGGGTTCAGTTTTCTACCTGCAGGTTTCGTAGTCATTACTGATGATGATGGTGTAATATTGGACATTGTCCGGCAGGAAATAGCAGGGGATGATGTGCAAGAATACAATGGCATACTCGCTCCGGGCTTCATTAATTGCCATTGCCATCTCGAACTGGGACATATGAAGGGAGTCATCCCCCGCGGAACGGGCATGGCGGAGTTTCTATCATCTGTATTAAACCTTCGAAACTTTTCTCCGGAAAAGATCAAGGAAGGAATTGAAAAGGCCGAGGATGAGATGTACGCAAACGGAATTGTGGCGGTGGGCGACATATGCAACACTGCGTACACCATTCCACAGAAACTGAAGGGAAGGATCTGGTATCACAACTTCATAGAGGTGCTGGGACTGAACGACGAGATCGCAGCAGAGCGATTCAAAAGAAGCGTGGAAGTGTTCATGGCTTTCGCACAATTGTATTCCATTCCCATTGAATCAAACTCCATCGTGCCGCATGCGCCTTATTCGGTTTCAGATACACTTTGGAAATACATTCTTCAATATCCGGGCAATCATCTCTTCTCCATCCACAACCAGGAGTCGGTAGAGGAAGAGGAATGGATGAGAAGCAAGACTGGACTCTTCGGCAAACTCTTCGAAGGCATCGGCGTCGATCTCTCGAGCGTGACGACTTCAGGCCAGCCGGGTCCGAAAGGATACCTTCCCCAGATGCTAAGGAATCAATCCATCATTCTCGTGCATAACGTAGAAACTAAGGAAGAGGATGTGAAGGCGGCGATTGAATCGGGACTGGATGTCTCATGGTGTCTTTGCCCGAACGCGAATGAATACATTACTGGTAATCTTCCTGATTTGAACCTGTTGGTTCGAAACGATTGTCATATCGTACTCGGCACGGATAGCCTGGCTTCCAACGACAGGCTTGACATTCTCTCTGAAATTAAAACCCTACGCAGCCATTTCCCCGAAATTGCCGTCGATCAATTATTGAGATGGGCTACCAGCAATGGAGCCAGGTCCTTGCGAATGGAAAACTTATTAGGTAGCTTTGAAAAAGGAAAACGTCCCGGCCTGCTTCTCCTGGAAAACGATCTCTCAGGAGTACAGAGATTGAAGTAACCCATGAGAATCTTCGTTGTCATATCATTGCTCTTCCTCATCTCCTTCACGCTTTCATTTGGTTTCAGAAAGGAGAAGGCCTATCATAGCATCTACGGTCAGTCCATTTCATCATTCAGGAGTGAACAGGAATCACTGAGAAATAATATTGCCTCCACCGATGTTCAATCAGAAGAAGGACGAGAACTTGTACGCTCACAGATCCATGAAGCAAGGTTGAAGTTGAAGGCGGTGGATTTCTGGCTCCGCTATTTCGAACCGATTGTGTACAGGAGAATCAATGGTCCGCTTCGGGTAGAGTGGGAGAATGAAGTATTTGAGAAGTTCGAGCCTCCGTATAAAAGAGAAGGCGGCGGACTTACACTTGCCGAACTCTACCTCGATGAGCCAGGTTTTGAGAAGGATTCACTTCTCGCACTTATCGATCTCTCCATTGAAGGCATCGCAACATTCGAGGCAGATTCCATCACAAATCACCTCGGCAAGTCCGATCATTTTTTTCTCGCAAACCGGCTTTACCTGCTGAACATTGCAGCCATTTATACGACCGGATTCGAATGTCCGGATACAAGTCGCATTATACCAGAGCTGCAGCAGATGATGAGGGATGTGAAGCTTATCTATGATGCCTTCGATTCTGAATATTCCTCCACTCCTCTCTCGCGGGAGTATCTTGATTTGTACAACACTGCGGTGCAGTTCGTGTCTGCGCAACCGAAAGAATTCAGCCGATTCGATCATTATATTTTCATAAGAGACTACGCGGGGCCGTTGTTCTCGATTAACCAAAAGTTCATTCGCGACTACGGAGTCAGGTCGAGAAATTTCAATGATTACTCACTCAACAACGATGCGACTGAGATCTTCAGCAAGGCATTGTACAATTCGCAAAACACAAAAGGAATTTACTCATTGATAGAGGATGAGGAACTGCTGAAGGAGATAAAGTCGATTGGAAGGCTGCTCTTCTATGATCCCATTCTTTCTTCAAACAATTCGCGTAGCTGTGCATCCTGTCACAAGCCCACTGAATTCTTTACAGACACTACGGTTGCAACTTCATTCAAGTTCGATCACCAGGGAAGATTAGCAAGGAACACTCCATCGCTGGTGAATTCGATCTACAACCATCTAATCATGCTCGATGGTAAACACATCTCCCTGCAGGACCAGGCCAGGGATGTATTACACAATCCCGAGGAGATGAACAACCTCGAGGAAGAAATGGTGAAGAAAGTAATGAGCTGCAAGGAATACCGAAATGCATTCCGCAAGTTTTTGCGATACACACCTGAGGAAAAGGATGTGACAGTTGATCACATTGCATCCGCCATCACTTTCTATTTTGCAGACTTCAGCCTGTATAGTTCCCCTTTCGATAAGGCAATGAAAAGGAAGACAGAAATCTCCGATGATGT
>CBINHQ010000147.1:0-6104 GCA_966250475.1 uncultured Chitinophagaceae bacterium | reverse complement strand
CGGTATCACCTGCACAAGCACATCATCGGTAGTGCTGCACTCTCCAAGCGTTACCGTTACCGTGTATAAAGTAGTTACCGAAGGATTCGCTACCGGTGCCGCAATGTTGTATGCAGAGAGACCAGGGTTTCCTCCCGTCCATGTGAACTGTGTAGCATTAGTATTCAATGAAAGCGCAACCGAACCGCCTTCGCAAATCGGGTCTGGATCAACTGCAGGCGTGAGTGTGAGGTTATTTGTCATATCAACCACTACCAGCGGAAGGACGTAAGTACAGCCATTCGCATCCTTCACGGTTACGTTGTTGTACGTTCCCGCTCTTACATTAAGCACGTTGGAAGACTGGAAATTTCCTCCATCTGCTGAATACTGGAAGGGACTAGTCCCGCCAGTTGCAGTAATCGTAATGGTTCCATCGGCGCCGCCATCACAGGTAGCATTTGCTGTCACCGCGGTTGCGGTGAGAAGACCAGGTTCCGTAACAGAAATATTACTTAGTGTGATCGTGCAATTGTTTGCATCCCTCACTTCCACCGAATAAGTTCCCACTCCCACATTGAAGGTGTTCGATGATTGTGGCGCACCTCCATTTAAGGAATAAGTGTATGAACCCGCGCCACCCGTTGCAGAAATTGTGATCACGCCATTGCTTTGTCCATTGCATAGTGCATTCTGAACATTGCTGGTTGCCGCAAGTTCAGCAGGTTCTCCAATTGTGATTGTAGCCGAATTCGAACATCCGCTGTTGTCGCGAATGTAAACGGTGTAGCTTCCTGCAAGCAAATTGCTGAACACTGCGCCTGTCTGCCATGTGGTGTTGTCAAGAGAATATTCTGCCGGTGCAGTCACATTTGCCGAAGGCGTGGCTGTAATTGATCCCGTTGCGGAACCGAAGCAAGTCGCATCGGTCTTTGCAAGCGTGACAGTGATTGCAGGTCCCGCAGCCACATCCACATTGATTGCGCTGCTCACGCAACCAGCACCGTCAGTCACCACAATGCTGTGTGCTCCTGCTCCTACGTTCGTGAACGTTGCTGAAGTTGCTCCAGTCAGTGTTGTAGTGCCGTCAAGCACGAATGTGTATGGCCCCGCTCCGTTGGATGGAGTGACGGTTATTTGTCCGTTTGTAGCTCCGCTGCAAGAAGTCGGCTGGCTCGTTGCTGTTGCAAGCAGTTGGGATCCCTGAGGTACATCGATGTTGGAGAAGGTGCCAGTGCAGCCAATCGCATCAGTAACAACAATCGTGTATGAGGTGCCAGCTGCAAGTCCGGTGAAGTTGGCGGTAGTTCCATTGATCGTGGTCGTTCCGTTCAACACGAATGTGTAAGGCGCTGTACCATTTGTGGGCGATACAGCTATGCTTCCATTCACTGCTCCCGTACATGATGTACCGGTTGGAGTAACTGTGGCCGTTACACCCGTTCCTGCAGTTACGGCAACCGGAGGCAACGTAGAGGTACATCCATTCGCATCAGTGATCTGAATAGTATGCGAACCTTCTGCAACGCCGGTGAACGTAGTTGCCGCCGCGCCTGATTGCGTAGTTGTGCCATCCAGCACAAATGTATAGGGGCCTGTTCCATTAGTTGGTGTTACGGTGATGCTTCCGTTGCTGACACCAGGACATGCAGTAGCAACCGCATTGGTTGTTGCGGTAAGTGCCGGCCCATCCGTTACATTGGCATTGTTTAAAGTAAACTGGCATCCATTCGCATCGGTGATCAATACAGTATAAGATCCCGTAGCAAGTCCGTTAAATGTTGTTGAAGCCGCTCCTGTTTGCGTAGTGGTGCCGTTGAGTACGAAGGTGTATGGTCCCGTGCCGCCAGCACCTGGTGTTACGGTGATGCTTCCGTTCGATGCACCGATACAGGAAGTGGTTGTTGACGTATATGTGGCTGTGAAGCCGCCACCTGCCGTAACAGTAGTTGACAACGGCGCTGAAGTAGCACAACCAATTGCATCCGTAATAGTGATGGTATGTGCTCCTGCTGAAACTCCGGTGAAGGTTGTGGACGTCGGACCAGATTGCGTCACCGTTCCGTCGAGTACAAACGTGAATGGACCTGTACCGTTTGTAGGAGTGACGGTGATGGTTCCGTTGTTCACACCAACACAAGTTGTTTGCGTGGGAACAATATTTGCATTAAGGCCAGCACCGGGTGCAACCACCGCGTTGTTGACGGTGAACTGGCATCCTACTGCATCTGTGATCAGGATTGAATACGTGCCATCCAACAGTCCGTTAAATGTTGCTGATGTGGCGCCTGTCAATGTTGTCGTTCCATTCAACACGAATGTATACGGACCTGTGCCTCCCGCTCCGGGTGTTACGGTGATGCTTCCATTTGCAGCGCCGGCGCATGAAGTTGCTGTGGATGTATGAGTGGCAGAGAAGCCGCCACCTGTACCAACAGTAACTGGTATTGCAGCAGAAACGCAACCCGAAGCATTCGAGATAACCACATTGTGCGCACCTGCGGAAACATTGGTAAATGTATTGGAAGATTGAGGCGCTCCTCCATCGAGTGCATACTGGAATGGGCCAGTACCATTTGATGCAGTTACAGTGATTGTTCCGTTGTTGATGCCTGTGCATGCGGTGTTGGTTGAGGTGGCTGTGCCTGTGAGTGCCGCACCCGCGGAAACATTCGCAGGAATTGCTGCGGAAACACAACCAGAGGCATCGGTAATCGTCACATTATGATTTCCCGCAGGAACATTATTAAACACATTGGAAGCCTGCGGCGCTCCACCATCTAATGAATACTGGTAAGGCGCAGAGCCATTCGTAGGTGTGACCGTTATCGTACCATCCGTCGCGCCATTGCATGAGGTTGCAGTGGTTGCTGCTGTACCTGTAAGCGCTGTGCCCGCCGTAACCGTGACAGGAATTCCACCCGATGTACACAATCCATTTTCACGTATCACAACGGTATAGCTGCCAGGAGCAAGACCTGTAAATGTGCTGCTGGATTGATATGCGCCTCCGTTCAACGAGTATTCATATGGACCACTGCCACTGGTAGGCGTAACTGTAATCGTTCCGTTGTTTACACCAGGGCAGGTGGTTGGTGTGGATGCTGCAGTACCTGTAAGACCCGCCGCTCCTTGTGCAACTGTGGCCGGGATAAAGGTTACCGTACAACCATTCGCATCCATCATTGAAATGAAATAAGTACCGGGAGCGAGGTTAGAGAATGTGGGACTCGCCTGGTATGGTCCAGCGTTTATCGAATACTGGAATGGCGGTGTACCATTTGATCCAGTAACTGTAACGCTTCCATTGTTGGCGCCTACGCAAGAGGTAGGAGTTGTGGCCAGCGTCATGGTAATGGAAGCGCCGGATGTAATGGTGACCGGCAGCAGGTTTGCCTCGCAACCCGCATTATCGTGCGTGCTGATGAAGTAAGTGCCCGGTGCCAGGTTAGAAAATACCTTGTTAGTTACAAACGGACCTCCATTGATCGAATAAGTAAATGGCGGAGTACCGTTGGGAGGATTCACCGTGATGCTTCCATTGGATGCACCAACGCAGGTAGTGTTCTGCACATCGAAAGTAACTGCAAGCACACCCGTAGACGTGATGTCGACAGGAACTGTACTGCTGCAACCGCCTGCACCTGCATCGGTAACAGTAACGGTATAAGAACCCGCTGCCAGTCCGGTGAATGTATACGAATTGCCGGCAACTACTTGTGTGATATTACCCGGGTTCAACACCATTGTGTAAGGTGCAGTACCAATACCTGTAGGTACAGTAATGGTGGCCGTACCGCTTCCTGCCACACCACAGCTTGTGGGAGTGGTGGTTGCGGCTGCATTGAGATCAGTGGTTTTGTTGATGGTGATGGTGTCGTAATTGATTATTTCAGTGACGCCGTCGCTACATGAACTGAATACTGTCTTGATAACATATTGACCACCTGATCCGGTAGGACAAAAGGTTGGGAATGTCACATCGAGATAGCCCTCGGTTGTAGTAATCGTGTCACCAACTGCAAGAGGAGTACTTCCGCCTAAGTCGTAAACCTCACAACTAACAAACCTTGATACAGGGCCCGATGGAATAAATCTGTACGCTTCATTTGTAGCTGTCCAAACACTGGCATTCTTACCGGCTGGCCATACCGCCTTATCCCGATCCCAGTTTTGCATGCCGAGAGTTCCTTTCTCATCGACAATTGTCGCATGGCATGTATAATTTCCAACATGAATTTCCACAATACCTGTGGTCTCATAAATTACAATTTGGAATGACGAGGGTTGCGATAAACCGCAAGTTGTTGCCTGACCGAAGGAGCCTACTTTGTAGTAACTCACAACGAATCTTCGAAATGGCGCAGTACCTTCTACTCGCCATTCAATTTTTCTGTCTGAAGGACTTGCTCCGGAAGTTGGATCGAGATCGGTATAAATCCCGAAAATTGCAGCTCGGGGATAGTAAGCTGAGAATTGCTGACACTGCACGTTAGTGGCAGCAGTGGGAATAGAGAAAGTTGCCTCATATGCGTTTGCACAAGTACCTGTGCCATTAGTTTCATCAAAAGTAATCAGCCCATTAGACCCCACAACTACTTTGGTGTAAACAGAATCATAAAAGCAAAAAGGAAATGGCAAGGAGATGAAATTACTATACATATCATCGTCATAGATATCTGAATCCTCGCTTCCTGTAGGCGTAACATATGCATACGGTGCATAATCAATTTGGCTAACAGTATAATCTTCTGTGGACTTCAGGTGAGGTATTCTAACGGGTACGTTGATGCAATTTTCATTACATGGCAAGTCTATTACAGCACCATTCAATCCGGTGTTGAATCCAGTCTGGCCATGCAGCGAAAATATCGTAGACAAAAATCCTACAGCAACAGCAAGCAAGGGCTTAAGCAGAGGTCTCATAGCAGGGTATAAATGTGTTTGGGTAAAGTGCGATGAACAGCATACAATTTAGGGAAAAAACGGGTAAAAAACCGCCTTTACGCGGGCTGGGATTATGCGAAAAATACGAGGCTATGCAACATCCTCGGTATCATATCTTTCAACCGACTCAATTCCCTGCAACTCTTTCAATCGCTGGACCAGGTTATCAAGTTCCTCCTTATCATGCACATAGAGGCGGATATTGCCCTCGAACACGCCTTCTCTCGCTTCAATGGTGAGAGCTGCGATGTTGATCTTGAGTTCGGCAGAAATGAGGTTGGTAATTTTACTGACCACACCCACGTCGTCCATACCAATAATCCGAAGACCCGTGAGGAAGGAAATTTCCTTATTCTTCGCCCACTTTGTCTTCACTACGCGATGGCCATAGTTCGATAAGAGCTTCGTGGCGTTTGGACAATTTGTACGATGTATGGTGAGTCCCTTTCCCGTAGTTACAAATCCAAAAACATCATCACCAGGAATGGGTTTGCAACAATTGGCGAGATTGTAAACGATCCTGTCGCTGGATTCTCCAAAGATGACCAACTCCGCATCCTTCTTATTCTGACTAGGAACATACTCAGGTTTCGGCTCGTGTATCTTGACAGGCTTTGGCGACTCAATGCGGTCACCGATAACTTTAAACTCCTTGAGATCACGCAGGTCAATGTTCTTAATTGCGACTTGGTAGAAGAGATCCACGTGCGATGGAAGTTTATACCACTGTACAAGCTCATCGATATTGTACTGGCTCATCGGCACGCCAAGTCCTTCGAGTTTTCGTTGCACAGTGTATTTTCCCTCGTCGCCGATTTTTTTCTTCTCTTCTTTCAATGCATCCTTGATCCTTCCTCTCGCCTTCGCTGTAACCACAAATTGCAGCCAGTCTTCGGAAGGCTTTTGCTTATTACTGGTGATGATCTCTACCTGGTCGCCACTCCTGAGTTTGTGACTGAGTGGAACGAGTTTATGGTTCACCTTTGCGCCGATAGTGCGCGTACCTATGGCGCTGTGTATTGCGAATGCAAAATCGAGCGCTGTGGAACCAACAGGAAGCATCTTCACATCACCCTTCGGTGTGTATACATAAATTTCTTCGGCGAGGAAGCTGGTCTTGAAATCCTGAAGAAAATCGATGCTGTCAGTCTCGCCTCCAATCACCTCGCGTATCTGTT
>CBINHQ010000146.1:0-6110 GCA_966250475.1 uncultured Chitinophagaceae bacterium | reverse complement strand
GTGATAGTCTTTGTTCGGGGCGCCCAGGAAATTCGCATAGAGCAATTCGTATTTGGCGAACAGTCGCTTGCGTGAGTCTGTACTTCCTGTGAGTTCGGTGAAAGCATAGGCAGGCCTTCTGGCGAAGCGTGTGAACGGCGCTCCCAGTACATAGTAATCGTGCTGATCTGGAAAATAAGCGAGTCGCAGCGAAATATCCCAGAAGTTCTTGAGGTACCAGAATGCTGTTCCTTCAATCAGAAGGCTGTTGAATTTATCTGGTTTGTACAATCTCCTCAGTGTGGCGCCGAGCGTGTAGCGATAGCTAAGGAAGTTCTTCGTTGGGGTGAATTGGTTGTAGAACACTACGGCGGTGTTGCTGTGCTCGTTTGCGGTTTGCAGGTAACCTAGGTCGCGTGGATCGTAGAGATCGGAGCGCAGTGTGTTTTGCAAACTGTATTGGATCTTTCCACTCACTTTACCAATTCTCAGATAGGTATTGTAGCCATCGTAATTAGTTCCGTCAAACACGGCACTGTAATGCACGTATCCGCGCACGTTCATCTCGTTATTCTTATCGTAGAAGCTGAAGTCGAGACCGGATACATTCGCATCCCTACTGCCGCCGCTCCTGATCACATTGGTATTGGTGAATGTGATGTATGATCTTCCCTTCAATGCCTGATCGAGTACGAGGATGTTGTAGTTGCTGAGTGGCTCCGTATTAATTTTGTATTTCGTGTCGGTGCTCACATCTCGCACTACCGCGTGCATGGGAGCAGTTACGGCGTTGAACACACCAATGCCGAGTTTCTTCTTAGTACGGCCGGAGAATTTTATTCCGTTATAAAGTTGTATGCGACCAGGATTCTTGACTATCTCAAGATTCGGATCGCTGTTGACCATGTTCTCCACGTTGAAGTAACCCGTGGGCATACTTCCGATCCTTCTGGAATAAAACAACCCGGCTTTATTGAAGATTTCGGTTCCTTCAGTGAAGAAGGGGCGATACTCTTCGAACCTCACTTCGTATGGAGTGAGATTGTTAACGAAATTGTCGGATACCACCTGGCCGAAGTCGGGAATCAGCGTAGCATCGAGTGTGAAGCTTTCGTTGATTCCATATTTCACGTCCATGCCACCATTGCGCAGCCATTCATTCCTGAATCCATCGTTGTCGGGAATGCTTCTTACACCGGTTGAAATGTATGGTGAGAAACTGAGTCGAAGCGGAGGTTGAATATCGAGAAGGCCGTTGAGTGTTCCGAACTGGTTCACGAATCCGTTTTCCTTCGGGTCCACATGATTCCAGTAACTGGTTTCATTTGCACGCCTCACTTGCCTGAGGAATTGAATGCCCCAGTTCTGAGATTCCGTGCGCGCGAAACGAAGCGAAGTGTAAGGAATCCTCATCTCTACGATCCATCCATCCTCGACAATCTTAACCTGGCTCTCCCAAACAGCGTCCCAGGTCTTGTCACCAAATTCTCCATATCCCAGATCGAGGTTAGGCGCGAGGCGCGCGTCGGTCTGCACGTTGGATGAAGTGACGAGAAACTGGAAACCGTTTTGAAGGTCTTTGTAAGTATCGAAGAAAACTGAGAAGAAGTCGAGATCCTTTTGGGTCTCCTCATCGCGGGCGGTGATTTGTTTACGGATGAGTGCAGGATCATCGAAGAGATGGGCGCCAACGTAGATAGCGGCATCGTCATAGATTATTCTGACTTCGGTGCGATAGGCTGAGGGTTCGCCTACGTTGGGAAAGTTCTGGATGAAATCCGTCGCGATTGGCACACTGGTCCACGCCTCATCGTTCAGCACTCCATCGATTATTGATTGGAGCGATTTAGACTGGGAAAATACCTGTCCACAAATCAACAGCAGTAGGGGTAAGCAAAAAATCCTCTTCAGCAGCATGTCATTAGACCTCAAATATATATGACAGTTGCTAAAGGTTGAAAAACCGCTGTCAAAAAAATCGCCAAACTGCTTAATTCATCCTTTTTTTGAGGGAAACTACCTGTTCTTGCAGGTTCGTAACCATGCCAGCCAGTTGGTTCATGTCCCACCGCTGTTGTGCATTTTGGCGGGAAATGACGACCTGTGACTGCCACATTTCCAGGATTTCGTCGGTGCTCATGGTGTACGGATGAAAAACGGGATTGTCGCTTACAAGGGTGAGTTTATTCTTGGCCCTGCCTGATTTCTGCACGCGTTTGTACACGATGCCTTCGGTTCTTGATACGATGATGCAGGGGGTATTGTTCTTTAGTTCGTCGAAGTTTTCAACTTTCTCACCAACGATTACGGAGCCGCTGGGTACGGGAAGCATGGAATCGCCTACGATTTCAAAAGCGCGGTAATTTCCGCCGGCGAGCATGGGAAGGGTGAAGGTATTTAGCTCGTCGACAAATTCGGGATCGGCATAGCCTGCGAGGTAACCTGCAGCTGCTTTAACTGGAACGAAGGGAATCTCGCTGCGGCCGGAGGCGAGTTTCATCGCTCTGCGCTTTGCGAGATAGTTGCCTTTGTTATCGCTGAGATCTTTGCGAAGGATATCGTCAAGTGTGAGTTTGAAGATATCGCATGCCACTTCGAGGACGTCGATGCGTGGCTCTGCCCGTTCTTCCTCGTACGCGCCGAGGAGTGAACGCTTAATACCCAGTTTGCCGGCAAATTCTTCCTGCGTCCATCCGCGGAGTTTGCGCAGGTATTTCAGGTTTGTGTTTGCGATAGCCATACCAACTATTTTAGTATGCAAAATACTAATAAATTTATCATTTCAAAAATATTTATGCGTTCGTCCTTAATTGGGAATCATTAATTGATAAAAATCTGCACTTTTGCGCTGCATATGGCAAAAGCAAAACGTACAGCAAAGAAATCCTCCAGGAAGAAACCAGTAATTCTTATTACGAATGATGACGGGGTCACCGCTCCGGGGATCAGGAATCTGGTAGAAGCAGTTAAAGACCTTGGAAAGATTGTAGTGGTGGCGCCGGATAAGCCTCAGTCGGGACTGGGTCATGCGATCACGATAGGTCAGCCGTTGAGGCTTACACGTGTGCACGCATTTGGCGACATCGAAGCGTATGCCTGCACCGGTACGCCGGTTGATTGTGTGAAGCTTGCGGTTGACAAGATTCTTCGCCGCAAACCTGACCTTTGTCTGAGCGGAATAAACCATGGAGCGAATCACAGCATCAATGTGATTTATTCAGGCACGATGTCGGCCGCAGTTGAAGCTGCGATCGAAAGCATTCCCTCTGCAGGTTTCTCACTTCTCGATTACAACATTGAAGCGGACTTCACTGGTGCACGAAAGTATACGCGCATGGTAGTGAAGAAAATGCTGAGCACGAAACTCGACAAGCATACGGTGTTTAACGTGAACATTCCTTCGGTACCGCCGGAATTGCTCAAGGGAATAATGGTCTGCAAACATGCCTATGCGAAATACGAGGAAGATTTCGTAGAGCGACTCGATCCTAATGGAAAGAAGTATTACTGGCTTACCGGTGAATTCGTGAACTTCGACAAGGCAACCGATACAGATGTGTGGGCGCTGGCGAATCATTATGTGAGTGTAGTGCCTGTTCAATTCGACCTGACGCACTACGCGCTGAAGGCGAGACTTGAAAAAGAATGGAAATAAGCTTATGATCTTTAAGAAAGATAATTTGAAGCTGGGAATCGTACTGGGTATGATCGGACCCTTCATTGGTCTCGTGATTGTGTACTTCGTTAAATTCTCCCGCTTCGGCTATACATTCGGTGAATTCATCAATGAATTCCTCGGCGACAACAGGCTCATCACTTCATTCGGATCCCTTTCTCTTCTCGCGAATGTGATTCTTTTTACCATCTACGTCAATACCCACCGCGACCAGACTGCCAAAGGAATCTTCCTTATTACGCTTATTTATGGAATTGCAATACTGGTCTTGAAAGTAACCAATTAGAGTGAACAGGGAGCAGTGATCAGTGAACAGGGAACAGGGAACAGTGAACAGGGAACAGGGAACAGTGAACAGGGAGCAGTGAATAGTGAGCAGGAAGCAGTGCGCGCCCCGCACTGTTCACTCCGCACTCCACACTGTTTCCTGTTTCCTGTTCCCTGCTTCCTACTTCCTGTTCCCTGCTTCCTACTTCCTGTTCCCTGCTCCCTGCTCCCTACTCCTTATCTTCGCTTACCATGAAATATTACATCATTGCCGGGGAAGCATCCGGGGATCTGCATGGCAGCAACCTGATTAAGGAGCTGAGGAAGAAAGATGCTGATGCAAATATTCGCTGCTGGGGCGGCGACCGGATGGAGCAGGCGGGTGGCGTGCTTGTGAAGCATTACCGCGATCTCGCGTTCATGGGTTTCACTGAAGTGTTGATGAACCTTCGCACCATCTTCCGCAACCTGAGGCAATGCAAGGAAGACATTCTGCAGTTTCAACCAAATGTTCTCGTGCTCATCGACTATCCTGGTTTCAATCTGCGCATCGCGAAATGGGCGAAGGAGCAGGGATTGAAGGTGGTGTACTATATCAGTCCGCAGGTGTGGGCGTGGAAGGAAAACCGGGTGAAGATGATGCGACAGTGTATCGACAAAATGATAGTGATACTTCCATTCGAGAAAGGATACTTCAAAGAGAAATGGAATTGGAAGGTTGAGTATGTGGGTCACCCGCTGGTGCAGGTGATCGACGAACACTTGCGTAATGGAACTGCAATGAAGGATGAGAAAACGATCGCGCTTCTTCCCGGTAGCCGCAAGCAGGAGATCTCGATCAAGCTGCCGATCATGCTCGGCGTTTCGAAATTGTTTCCCGACTACAAATTTGTCGTGGCAAAGGCGCCTTCGGTGGAAGATGAATTCTATGCTCCCCTCATCGAGCCATATCCGAATGTGACTACAACTAAGGATAAGACATACGATCTCCTCATGCAGTCACGCGCCGCACTTGTTACTTCGGGAACTGCAACACTTGAAACAGCTTTATTCGGAGTGCCGCAGGTAGTTTGTTACAAAGGCTCTGCAATATCATATCAGATCGCGAAGCGGGTGATAAAGGTGAAATATATTTCCCTCGTTAACCTCATCATGGACAGGCTGGTGGTGAAGGAACTCATACAAAATGAACTCACGGTTGAGAATCTTGGGAAGGAGTTGAAGAAGATTCTGGATGACGAGGCAAACATCAGCAGGATGAAGAAGGATTATGCTGAGTTAAGAGAGCTTCTAAGCCAGGAAGGAAATGCGTCTTCCCGCGCGGCTGACATTATCATTGAACAATTGGCCAATTAGTTAATTATTCAATTAGTTAATTAGCTAATTAGCTTTTACTGTTCAGGTGAGCAGCTTGATGGCGAGAATGATCAGGCAAATAATAAACATGATCAGGCTGATGCGGTTGATGCCGTGCATGTAGCCGACCCAGGTGCTCTTCGGCCGGTTGGGATCCTTCTTTTTCAGATAGAGATATTCGGCGATTTGGTTCCAGAAGCCCATGGGGCAAAGGTAGGAAATCGTTGAGTGTTGACCGTGGACCGTTGACCGATGGAAGCTTGCCCTGACGAAGGTTAGGGTGGACCGCTGACCGTACACCGTTGACCGTGATGCGGGCCATGCTGAGGATGAGGGATGAGAGATGAGGGATGAGGGACTTAAGGTCGAGGCGTATTAGATATATTAAGGAGTATTAAACACGAAGTCCCTCATCTCTCATCCCCGATCTTCATCGGGGCAAGCTCTTCATCTCTCATCTGTTCACGGTCAACGGTTTACTGTCAACTGTTTACTGTCAACAGTCACCGTTCTTTCATCATCGCAGCCTTCAATTCATCCGCCATTTCCCGCTATTCGTCTACCCAAAACCCCCATTCACTAATCTTCAAATTCTTTATCGCAAAATGCGGCGTTTCTTTGTATGGTCAAAGACGTTAACCAATAACCTTTCCTTGAAAATGCGCATAGCGCGTTAAAAATGCATAACCCAGGTTTGCGGTAGGACGAGTGTGAATGAAGCCGGGTTTTGCATTTTTATTTTAATAGCAATAATGTTTTCTCAATAGCAGTAGTTTGGGTTTCTTATAGGAACGGCCCGGGATTCTTCCAGGGCTTCTCTTTTTTAATGAGT
>CBINHQ010000145.1:0-6130 GCA_966250475.1 uncultured Chitinophagaceae bacterium | reverse complement strand
GTTTCTTCAGACGCTCGTTCCGTGCGTTGAAGAAAAACAATATCTCGCATCTCATTGTTGATGTGAGAACGAACGGCGGTGGCAGCGTCACAAACTCCACCATTCTCACAAGATATCTCACTGATCATAATTTCAAGGTTGGTGATTCCTTGTATGCCGTCGCGAAGCGAAAGAAATACAGCCGCTACATTCAAAACGATTTCTTCAACCGCCTCTTCATGACCCTCTTTGCAAGAAAGAGCAAAGAGGGAAGATATCATTTCAGATATTTCGAACGACACTGGTTCAAGCCAAAGAAGAAGAATCATTTCGACGGAAAAGTCTACATTCTCAACGGCGGAAATTCCTTTTCGGCCACTACGCTATTTGCCAGCACCATCATGGATCAGAAGAATGTGACAGTGGTTGGAGAAGAAACAGGTGGCGGCGCATATGGCAACAACGCCTGGCTCATTCCCGATGTTACGCTTCCCGAGACAAAGGTTCGGTTCAGGCTTCCGCTCTTCAGACTTGTGATCAACAAAGACTGGCCAAAGACCGGACATGGCGTGCAACCCGAAGTTTTTTCAGGTCCAACCACAGAAGCGATCAGGCGGGGTGCTGACTACAAAGTCGAGAAAGCCCTGGAGTTGATTGAACTCGACAAGAAGAAGGCTGATCAATGATTAATTAGCTAATTACTAATTAAACTGAGGATTTCACGGAATTCCACCCGTGAAAGAAACGCCGGAGGCCGGTGAAGATCACATTGAATCTTTATCTGGCCGGGGTAGATTTGTGCATGATCGATCGGACGGTTAGCGATGCCTGGTGAAAACTAATTAGCTTACAACCATTGATGGGTGTGGCATATGGGCCTGGGCAGGTTTTGCGCCTGGATTGGGGAAGTATTGCCATGGCAGGGTAAATGATGGCTGGTTGGAGGCGGGGGAGGGCGAATGTGGGGAGGGCCCACGGGGTGCGAGAACCTTGAATTCTCTCGTACCCCACACCTAATTAATTAGAAAATTATCGCGATCCTTCCAGAAAGGAAGACTTTTCCGAACCACTTCAACTCTATCCTTTTCGAGCATGATAGTGTTCACATCTTCCTCTCCCGTCTTGCTATATAAAATCTCTCCCAGCGGATCGATCACCATGGAGTCACCAGAGTAATTATGCCCCTTGCCATCCACGCCTACGCGGTTAACACCCGCAACAAAACATTGATTCTCGATTGCTCTAGCCTGCAACAGCGTCTTCCATGCGTTCGCGCGTCTGTCCGGCCAATTGGCGACGCAGATCAGCAAATCATACTCGGGTTCCTCGCCCGCAGGTGATTGCCTGATCCAGACAGGAAACCTCAGGTCGTAGCAGACAATCAAATTTACCTTCCATCCTTTCACCGAAGCAATGAGCCGCTTGTTTCCGGCAGTGAAGTCTCGATCCTCGCCTGCGTATGCAAAACGATGTCGCTTGTCGTAGTGTCCGTGCTGTCCATTCGGAAGCATCCAGATCATACGATTGAAGTATTGCATCTCTCCGGACAGACTATCTTTCTCGCCAATGATGAGACTTCCGGTAAGTATAATGCGTTTCTTCACCGCAATCTCCTTCATCCAATTCAACGTTTCTCCGTCCATCGTCTCCGCAAACTTCTCCGCCTCCATGGTGAAGCCGGTGTTAAACATTTCCGGAAGGATTACTATCTCTGTCTTCTCTCGAATGTTTTCAATCTTCTGTGCGAACATCTCGAGATTAGACTTTTTGTCTTCCCAGTGTAAAACTGATTGTATCGTAGTGATTGTTAGTGTAGACATTCTATTTTAGAATAAATACTTTCTAATTCCTTCATTAAAGATAAACCCCCCTCCCCATTAACTAATTAACCAATTAGCTAATTAATTAATTGCCTTAAGATTCAGGCACCGTATTTGTTTTACCCTATGTATAAAATTCAGGATTATGTGGAAAGTGATCTCAGCCACCTTCCGCCTGATAATTCCCGGACTCCTGCTCATAATCACAAGCCGCGCGCAGGCACAGCAACACATCATCGCCAATAAAGACAATACCAGGCCGGAAGCATCTGAATATTTGTATGCACCGGCAAGAATTACCTCTTTTACAGCCACACGGAGTAATGGCAGTAATGAAATTCGATGGACTGCCCATTCGGAAGGTGATACACGCCGGTATATCGTTGAATACAGCTACAACGGTATCGATTTTCTTTCCGCAGGTGAAGCAGTAGCATCGAACGGCAGTTACCGGTTCATTCATTCTACGCTGGATGAACGTCCAACGCTTTACCGCATCCGCATAGAAGGATTGAGAAGTCGATCGCATTTTTCAGAAAACATCTATCTCGATGGAATTGCAATCGCACCGGTGAGGATTTATCCGACCATTGTCACGACAAAAGTGGTGAATGTGAACGCCTATTTTCCAGTCGAGAGGGTGACCGTAGTTTCATCTGACGCGCGGCAGGTCTTTACGCAACACCTGAATGGCGAGCGCGACTTCATTCCGCTCACCATCCCGGAACTCAACTCCGGCCTATACTTTATTACCTTCTATGGAAACGGCTGGCAGCACACCACCAAATTCATGGTGAGCTGATTCTGTCCAGCGCCTGCCTAACTAAATCTGGTTCGTAACCCTTCTGCACCAGGTAGTCTGCCGTCCTCTTCCTTCTAATTATCCATTGCGTTCCTTTCAGCGATTCATATTTCTTCCTGGCGAGTTGCTCCAGGATCCTTTCATATTCTTCATCCTCGATCTGCTTCATCGCCTTGCGAATACAGTATTCCGAAACGCCCTTTTGCTTCAAAGCATACTTGATCTTCACCCTGCCCCATTGCTTCATGCGATAATGCCCGCCGGCATATTGAATGGCAAATCGCTCCTCATTCAGGTAGTTGTCCTCGATCAGCCCGGCAATGATCTCGTCGTGATCCCTCATCCATACACCCAGAGAGAACAGCTTCTCGCGCACCTCACTATGGCACCTCTCCTGGTAGGCACAAAAATGCCTTAACTTCTGCATGGCCTGCTCCTTCGTGAGTGTTTGTTTCTGCATGTATCCCGATTCTTTCGGTGGATTGTAAAAGTCCGCAATTCGACCGAAAAACCGAGGGCTTCCGACGGATTGAGGAGGAAAAATGACAGCAGAAGGCAGTTGATTTCCCGGCATAAACTGTGGAATCCGCGTCCTTGTATGTAATTCAAAAATCAGTAGTTTCGCCCATTCAATTATATATATGAAGTTTATTGTATCCTCTTCGGCATTACTGAGACAACTGCAACATATCGCCGGCGTTATTAATACCAATACTGTGCTGCCCATCCTGGAAGACTTCTTATTCGAGGTGGAGAAGAATAAACTCAGCGTGGTTGCCACTGACCTGGAGACCGTAATGCGCATTCAGCTTGATATCGAGGCGAAGGACAGCGGAAGAGTTTGTATCCCCGCGAAGATCCTCATCGACTCCCTGAAGAATATTCCCGACCAACCGCTCACATTCAATATTGATAAGAACTTTGCTGTAGAGATCACAAGCGACAATGGTAAGTACAAGGTGATGGGAGAAAATCCCGACAACTTCCCCAAAGAGCCCGTCGGAGATGATACCACTTCCTTCAACATGACTGCTTCCGCCCTCGTGACAGCCATCAACAAGACCCTCTTCGCAACCAGCAACGATGATCTGCGCCCCGCGATGACAGGCGTCTTCTTCGAACTTGCAAAGAACGGACTGCAGGTAGTGGCAACAGATGCACACAGGCTCGTGCGTTACAAGCGTAAAGACGTGAGCTGCCCCAAGGCCGACAGCTTCATCGTTCCCAAGAAGCCACTTACTCTCCTCAAGGCCGCGATTCCTGCCACCGACGAGGAGCTCACTCTCAGCTACAACGCCAATCACCTCTTCGTGAAGCATGGCACCACGCAAATGAGCTGCCGCCTCATCGATGCAAGGTTCCCCGACTACAAAGTGGTGATCCCGGCCGACAACCCATATCGCCTCACCGTGGCGAAGTCAGACTTCCAAAACGCATTGAGGCGCGTGAGCGTGTTCAGCAACAAGAGCACCAACCAGGTTGCGCTGAACATCTCCGGCAGCGAATTGCAACTCGCCGCTCAAGACATCGACTTCAGCTTCGAAGGAAACGAACGCATGAAGTGCCAGTACAATGGCGAAGACCTCGCAATCGCCTTCAACGCACGCTTCCTCATCGAAATGCTCAATGCCGCCGACAGTGAAGAAGTTCACCTCGAACTCTCCACCTCAACCAAGGCTGGACTCATCAAGCCTTCCGAGCAAGATGAGAATGAAGAGTTGCTGATGCTGGTGATGCCGCTCATGCTTAATCAATGATTAATTAGTTAATTAGCGAATTTGCGAATTGGACCAGGTGGTGACCTGGCCAGGAGTTTTGTTGGCTTTTTGCTGATTTGTCTGTTGAATATGAAATTTATTCCAATTCTTTACTTCGACAACTATGTTCCTGCCCACATTGCAATGGGCAGGCTGAAGGAAGAAGGAATTGAATGTTGGCTCAAAGATGAAAACCTTGTAACCATCGATCCAATTCTCACCAATGCTGTGGGTGGAATAAAACTAATGGTGGAGGAAGGAAGCGCAAAGCGCGCCTTTGACCTCCTCTCAGATCTGAAAAGCGAATACCACGCTAAGTCTCCCTGCCCCCAATGCGGGTCCACCAATATTGAACTCGTAAGCACACCACGCAAGGCAGTTAACCTCTTTTCAGTTTTAGTCGGATTCTTCTTCACCAATTACGCCATCACAAAAACCGATGTCTTCCATTGCTTTAACTGCGGCCATGAGTATAAGCCGGAAAATTAGGGTTCCCATTACCTAATTACCCAATTGGGCAAGACTTTTGCCTGCTCAGGTTCTTCATTAACTAATTAACTATTTAGCTAATTGAGATCGTAACTTTGATTCTTGTGGGAAACCATCATCGAATACTTCTCTACGCTTGAACAGCGGCCGCTGGAACGCATGGCGATTCTTGTAGGAGGGTTGCTGTTTTTCTGGATTATCGAGGGCGCGATTCCTCTGCTTCCGATGAGTTATCGTAAATCGAAAGTCAGGCACGCTGCGGTAAACTTCGGTTTCACCGTAATTCATCTCATCATTCATACTTTTCTCGCGCTGATCATCATCTTTCTTAGCGATTGGGCGCGCGACAATCAGTTTGGTCTTGTGTATTGGTTGAATGCTTCTGTTCTCTGGACCATCATCATCAGTTTTCTCGCACTTGATTTCTTTGGAGGATGGCTGGTGCACATCACCGAACATAAAGTGCCTCTGCTTTGGCGTTTTCATGTGGTGCATCATGCCGATAATAATGTGGATGTGACCACAGGACTTCGCCACCATCCCATAGAAAGTGTGTTGCGTGGATTGTTCTTCTTCATGGGAATCATCGTGAGTGGCGCGCCGATGTATGCGGTGATGATCTTTCAAACCATTCTCGTTTTCGCCACCGCATTCACACACGCGAACATTCGCCTGCCGCGATGGATCGACAAGGCCTTGAGCTATGTTTTCGTTTCTCCGAATATGCATAAAGTTCATCACCACTGGAAGCAACCGTTTACCGATAGCAACTACGGCGCGGTGCTTTCAATCTGGGACCGCCTGCTTGGCACCTTCAAAAAACTTGAGCCGGGTGAAATCCGTTACGGCCTCGACAGGTATTATCCTAACGAGAAAGATGAGAACTTCGCGATGTTGATGAAACAGCCATTTCAGAAACGCCGCCCAATTGAGTAATCACCCGATAATTAAAAATTTCAACTGCTTCTCCTGATGAAAAAGATCGCTCTCATTCCTGCACGCTATGCCGCAACAAGATTTCCCGGGAAGCTAATGCAAAACCTCGCTGGCAAGCCGGTGATTCGTCACACTTACGATGCCACAGTTGCCACAGGTCTTTTCGATCAGGTACTCGTGGTGACGGACAGCGATGTGATCTTCGAAGAGATAACCAACAATGGCGGAAAGGCGGTGATGAGCAAGAGGGAACACGAGAGTGGAACCGACCGCATCGCGGAAGCTGCGGAAAGCCTCGACGCCGACATAATTTTGAATGTACAAGGCGATACTCCCTTCGTGAAAAA
>CBINHQ010000144.1:0-6138 GCA_966250475.1 uncultured Chitinophagaceae bacterium | reverse complement strand
AATCCTGTTGCATTAATTCATCAATGAACTGCGACTTCCTTCCTTCGAGCATTTCTGCCATGCGGTAAAGGATCTGTCCACGGTTAAAGGCAGCTCTCGTACTCCATCCTCCAAAGGCGGAACGCGCAGCTACCACGGCGTCACGAAAATCCTTTCTCGATGAAAGGCATACATTAGCCAAACCTTCACCCTTTTCATTCCTGGCTACATAATATCTGCCCGACTCAGTGCGGGGGAATTGTCCGCCGATGTATATTTTATATGTCTTCAGGACTTCAAGACGTTTTCCATCGGATGATTTTCCGATCCCATTCTCCGCCACTGTGATTCCCGATTTTTTTTCGAGTGTGCCCATTGAAACTGTTTTAATTTCCTTTTTCAAATTTCTTTTAGCAACTATGAAAGACCGACGTAGGCATTAAGTCCATGTAATCCTCCCTCTCTACCAAACCCGCTTTCCTTGTATCCTCCAAAAGGAGAGGAGGGATCAAACTTGTTGAACGTGTTTGCCCATATCACGCCCGCGCGCATTCGCTTCGTCATGTTGAAGATCTTCGAACCTTTATCGGTCCATACGCCCGCGCTGAGTCCGTAAGGCGAATTGTTAGCCTTCTCTATCACTTCATCATCCGTTCTGAAGGTGAGGATCGAAAGCACCGGTCCGAAAATTTCTTCCTGTGCAATCCTGCTGCTTTGCGCAACGTTTGTGAATATCGTAGGCCTGCACCAGTATCCCTTCGAGGGAAGTGGGCATGAGCTTTCATACATCTCCGCGCCTTCTTTTTTACCGATAGCCAGGTATTTCTTAATAGTATCGAGTTGCGCTTTCGAGTTTATTGCGCCGATGTCGGTGTTCTTGTCGAGGGGGTCACCAACAATGAGTGATTCGATGCGATCTCTGAGTTTGCGAATGACCTGCTTCGCCACTGACTCCTGCACATACAGGCGTGAACCTGCGCAACACACATGTCCCTGATTGAAGAATATTCCATTGATTACTCCTTCAACTGCCTGGTCAAGCGGAGCATCCTCGAATATGATGTTCGCGGCCTTTCCACCGAGTTCGAGAGTGACTTTCTTATCGGTACCTGCAATAGCACGCTGAATGATCTTTCCAACTTCTGTCGATCCTGTGAATGCGATCTTGTTTACATCAGGATGATTCACCAATGCCGCACCTGTTTCGCCTGCTCCGGTGATGATGTTCACCACACCAGGAGGAAGTCCTGATTCTTCGATGATCTCTGCGAGCTTGAGAGCGGTAAGCGGTGTAGTCTCTGCGGTTTTGAGCACAACTGTATTTCCCGTGCTGATTGCCGGTGCGATCTTCCACGCAGCCATCAGCAAAGGAAAATTCCATGGAATGATTTGTCCCGCAACTCCGAGCGGATGAGCCTGCCTGTTTGGAAATGCATATTCAAGCTTGTCTGCCCATCCTGCATAATAAAAGAAATGATTTGCTGCGGTTGGTATGTCGAAGTCACGGCTCTCGCGAATTGGCTTACCACCATCGAGCGATTCTATGATCGCGAGCTCTCTCGCACGCTCCTGGATGATGCGTGCAATGCGGAACACATATTTTGCGCGCTCGGTGGCCGGCATCTTTCGCCAATGCTTCTCATATGCATTGCGAGCCGCCTTCACAGCCTTATCCACATCAGCCTGATTTGCCTCCGCAACTTCCGAAAGTTTTTCTTCCGTTGCAGGATTGTATGTGCCGAAGTATTTCTTCGACAAAGGCTTCTGCCATTCACCATTGATGAAGAGATCGTATTGCGGCTTTATCGTTGCGGCGCTTCGACTCTCTGGTGCAGGCGCGTAACTCCAACTGGTATCGAACTTCAACTTCACCGTTTTTCCGCGCGGCGTGGATGACTTTTTCTTCCGTACTGCCATTTTATTTGAAAATTATTATTGGAAAATGAGCCATTAATCTATGCTGAAATAATTTGCGGATTGATACAAGCCTGTTTCCTCCTTCACAATCTGCATCAACACATCATTCGCGAGGCTGCTTGCTCCGAAGCGGAACCATTCGTTGTTCAACCAATCTTCACCCAACACTTCCTTCACCATTACAAGGTAGTGTAAGGCGAGTTTTGATTTTGAAATTCCACCAGCAGGTTTCATCCCAACCATTCTTCCGGTCTTGTAATAGAAGTCGCGAATTGCTTCGAGCATCACCAGTGTGACAGGCATGGTAGCTGCAGGCTGTATCTTGCCGGTGGAAGTCTTAATGAAATCCGCACCCGCATGCATCGCGATGTCGCTTGCTCTTCTCACTTTATCGAAGGTGCCAAGTTCTCCTGTCTCGAGAATGACTTTGAGTCTTGCATCACCACAGGCTTCTTTAATTGCTGCTATTTCATCGAAAACGAAGTTGTATTCTCCTGCGTGAAACTTTCCTCTGCTTATCACCATATCCACCTCATCGGCACCCTCGTTCACTGCGTATTTAGTGTCTCGGATCTTCACGTCGCGGGGAGCCTGACCGCTGGGAAACGCAGTGGCAACTGAAGCCACGCGAATGCCAGAATCGCCAAGCGCCTTTCTGGCCACCTTCACCATGGAAGGATACACGCAAATGGCTGCCACAGTCGGCAGGCCGGGAATAGCATCGTGCGGATGCATGGCCTTGTAGCAAAGTTGTTTCACCTTTCCATCCGTATCCTTCCCTTCGAGAGTGGTGAGGTCGATCATGCTAAGCGCCAGCTTCAATCCATTCATCTTGGATTCCTTCTTGATGCTTCGCTTGGTGAATCTCGAAGCTCTTTCCTCCACACCCACCTGGTCAATTCGGGGGGAAAGTGTGAAGTCGGGAAGCGCGGAAAATGAAGGTGAATTTGCAGGCAATCTTGCAGGCATTTTTTTGCTGGTAAAGGTAGAGGATTTTCCGGGTTGCTTCGCCGCTTGTGTAATTCGCAAATTCGTAAATTAGTTTATTAGCCAATTAGGGTTAAATTCGGTTATACTTTCACCAAACCTATCTGATGCATGAGAAAGAGACTCTCAATGGCCGCACTGGGATTTGCAGCCCTTTTCGCGGCGGCGACCTGCTTCTCGCAACCGACATTTCCAGAAAATGGAGTGGCGGACAATCGCGAAGGATGCTACGCCTTCACCAATGCAACAATCTATAAGGATGCGAAAACCAGTTTGAAGAATGCCACTATGGTCATTCGCAAGGGAAAGATCATTGCCGTGGGGGTGGGCATCACCATTCCGAAGGATGCAGTGGTGGTTGATTGTAGCGGCAAGTACATATATCCTTCTTTCATCGACATCTATGCGGATTATGGTACTACCGTCACACCCACATCGGGATCTGGCGGACAATTCAATCCCGGCGTGCAGCCGCAACTCGCTTCCGGCACCAAGGGCGCCTATGGATGGAATGAAGCACTGAAGGCCGATGCGGATGCATACAGGGTCTTCAAGGTTGATGACTCCAAGGCAAAGCCATTGAGGGATGCAGGCTTCGGCACCGTACTCTCACATGTGCGAGATGGAATCGCACGCGGCACAGGTACCGTGGTGACACTTGCCAACGAAAAGGAAAATCTCGTGATACTGAAAGACCGCGCATCAGCTCATTATTCTTTCAGCAAAGGCACATCGAGACAAAGCTATCCCGGCTCAATGATGGGAATGATCGCATTGCTTCGTCAATCTTACCTCGATGCGCAATGGTACAAGAACAAGCCTGCAGATGAAGGCCTCAATCTTACCTTGAAAGCATGGAACGAAAACCAGGACCTTCCACAGATCTTCGAGGCAAATGATAAATGGAATGATTTGCGCGCTGACAGGATTGGTGATGAGTTTGGCGTGCAATACATCATCAAAGGCGGGCAGAACGAATACCAGCGAATCCGCGAGATGAAGGCAACGAACGCCAGCTTCATCCTTCCTCTCAACTTTCCGCAAACACAAAACGTAGAAGATCCCAACGACGCAAGGTTCGTTTCGCTTAACGATCTCCGCCACTGGGAGCTCGGTCCCACGAACATCGCGGCTTTCGAGAAGGCAGCGATTCCGTTCTGCCTCACCACTGCCGACCTGCGCGATGTGAAATCATTCCCAACACAACTTCGCACCGCCCTGAATTACGGTCTTACAGAAGCGGCAGCGCTCGAAGCACTCACTAAGACACCGGCTACATTGCTCGGAATTTACGATCAGGTTGGAAGCATCGAAGCAGGCAAGTGGGCAAACTTTCTCATCACATCCGGACGCATATTTAATGAGAAGACACAAATTCATCAGAACTGGATACAGGGAAAGAAGTACAGGGTGAAGGATGAAACCTGGACAGACCGGAAGGGAACCTACGATCTGGTGATCAATACTCCTTCTGGTCCGGTTAACTATGTACTCGATTTTAAATCCAACACCGCCGCTAGTGTGATTGGTAAGGATACCGTCACTTCTAAATTCTATTACGATGGCAGGCAGGTGAGAATAAATTTTGCTCCTGAAAGGAAGGGAACAAACAGCTACCGCCTCAGCGGTATCATCAGCGCGGATGATTGGACTGGAGTAGGAGTTGATACTGCCGGAAGAGAACTAACGTGGACCGCACGTTACAAGGATGCGGGCATGGTAAAATCAGACAGCTCGAGGAAGAAGCCAACAGGCAAGTTGAGCAAGGTTGTCTATCCATGGGAGCCATTCGGATGGGAAGAAGGCAATGCGCCAGCGCAGGAAACCATTCTTATCAGGAATGCAACCGTATGGACAAATGAGAAGGATGGCATTCTCGAAAACACAGACGTGTTACTGAAGAATGGCAAGATTGCCGGAATAGGTAAGAACCTTTCAGCTTCCGGCGCAAGAATAATCGATGGAACAGGAAAGCACGTCACTCCGGGACTGATCGATGAGCACTCACACATTGCGGCTGGTTCAATCAATGAAGGAGGACAAAGCGTGACTTCCGAAGTGCGGATAGGCGACAATCTCAACCCGGACGACGTAAATATTTACCGCCAGTTGAGCGGGGGAGTCACTACAAGCCACATACTTCATGGTTCAGCGAATGTAATTGGAGGACAAACTCAACTGATCAAGATGCGTTGGGGAGGAAATGACGAGGAACTGAAATTTAAGAACTG
Source organism: uncultured Chitinophagaceae bacterium (assembly GCA_966250475.1). Taxonomy (GTDB): domain Bacteria; phylum Bacteroidota; class Bacteroidia; order Chitinophagales; family Chitinophagaceae; genus CBINHQ01. Next base: position 1,024 of record CBINHQ010000144.1, on the reverse strand, counting down.
GCCTGGTCAGATAAAGTTCGCGCTTGGTGAGAATGTGAAGAGATCGCCATTCGCGATTGGAAACGGATCGAACAACAATCGCTATCCCGATACAAGAATGGGAGTGGAGCAGGTGCTCGTAGATGCTTTCACCCGCGCGAAGGATTATCAGCGTGCATGGAAGGATTACGAGGCAAACAAGAAGAAGGGTGCACAGCCTCCGCGCCGCGACCTCGAACTCGATGCATTGGTTGAAATTTTGAATAAGGAACGATTCATCACGTGCCACTCCTACGTGCAGAGTGAGATCAATAGCGCAATGTCTGTTGCAGATAGAATGGGTTATACGGTAAATACATTCACGCACATACTCGAAGGCTACAAAGTTGCGGATAAGATGAAGGCGCACGGTTCTAACGCATCCACCTTTTCCGACTGGTGGGCATATAAGATGGAAGTGCAGGACGCGATTCCCTACAACGCAGCAATCATGCACAATGTGGGTTTGAATGTGGCCATCAACTCCGATGATGCGGAAATGGCGCGTCGCCTCAACCAGGAAGCCGCGAAGATCGTGAAGTACGGAGGTGTGTCTGAAGAAGATGCTTTTAAGATGGTAACCCTCAACCCCGCGAAGATGCTTCACATCGATGATAAAGTTGGAAGCCTCAGGGTTGGAAAAGATGCCGACGTGGTTGTATGGAGCGATCACCCGCTGAGCATTTATGCCATGTCGTTGTACACCATCGTGGATGGAACCATTTACTTCGACAGGGAAAAGGACAAGCAGATGCAGGCGATTGTGGATGCGGAGCGCAACAGGATCATCCAAAAGATGAACAGCGAGAAGCGTTCCGGTGCGCCGGTGATCCCTGCTCAGCCAAGTTACCAGGTGATCCACACCTGCAGCGATCATTTCCACGATCACGGCATCCTTACCGTGGACGCGGATGAAATTTCAAACCAATAAAAATTCTTCGATGAAAGAGATAATCATAAGTCTTATTTCTTCCTGCTTCCTGCTAAGTGCCACGGGACAGGAAAC
>CBINHQ010000143.1:0-6178 GCA_966250475.1 uncultured Chitinophagaceae bacterium | reverse complement strand
GTAAACCGTTGACCGTCTTAACCCACTAAAAATCATTCTTTTAACTTAGGGTTGACGGTCAACGGTAAACTGTCAACGGTCAACGGTTTACGGTCAACGTTTCACTGTCAATACTGTCAACGGTCAACTGTTTACGCTCACCCTATTTCCCATAACTTTCCTATCTTTGCACCCCCGATATAAAACCCTTCGGGTCATTATCATGTTTGAAAATTTAATTAAGAAACACTTAAACGCTGATGCACAGGAGACTGCTTCCGGAGCTGAGGAAGCGGCTACAGCGACACCAAAAGAACCCGTGCAGACCGCTCACGACGATTACGATTGGAGCGTAGACAAAAGAAATGTTACATCGTACAGCCAGGAAGAAAAAGAAAAGTACGACAAGGTTTATGACGAAACCTTTGTACAGCTCAACGATGGTGAGCTGATTCAAGGTACAGTTGTAGGTCTTACCAAGACAGATGTTGTCCTCAACATCGGTTTCAAGAGCGATGGCCTCATTTCCCTCAACGAATTCCGCGACCTTCCCGGTCTTAAGATCGGCGACGAAGTGGAAGTTATGATCGTTGAGAAAGAAGACAGGCAGGGTCACCTCAACCTCAGCCGCAGACAGGCACGCATCACTCGTGCATGGGAGCGCATCGTTGAGGTACACAAGACAGGCGAAGTAATCACAGGTACCATTACCAGCAAGACCAAGGGTGGTCTCATCGTTGATGTATTCGGAATGGAAACCTTCCTCCCCGGATCGCAGATTGATGTTAAGCCTGTGACAGACTACGATCAGTTCGTAGGAAAGACAATGGAATTTAAGGTTGTTAAGATCAACGAGGCAATCAAGAACGCAGTCGTTTCGCACAAGGCGCTTATCGAAAGCGATATCGAAGCTCAGCGTGCTGAGATCATGAGCAAGCTCGAAAAGGGCCAGGTTCTCGAAGGAACTGTGAAGAACATCACCGACTTCGGAGCATTCATGGACCTCGGTGGTCTCGACGGATTGCTGTATATCACTGATATTTCATGGGGCCGCATCTCTCACCCGAGCGAAGTACTTAAGATGGATCAGAAGATCAATGTTGTGGTACTCGACTTCGACGATGAGAAGAAGCGTATCAGCCTCGGCTTAAAGCAACTCACTCCGCATCCATGGGATGTGCTGCCTGAAACGATTTCCGAAGGAAATATCGTGAAGGGCAGAGTAGTGAACATCGAAGACTACGGTGCATTCCTCGAAATCATGCCCGGAGTTGAAGGTCTCGTTCACGTGAGTGAAATCACTTGGGCCAACACCCCGATCAACGCGAAGGAATTCTTCAAGCTTGGCGACGAGCACGAAGCGAAGATCGTTACACTCGACAAGGCAAGCCGTAAGATGAGCCTTTCCATCAAGCAACTCTCACCCGACCCATGGAACGATATCGAAGTGAAGTTTGCTGAAGGAAGCCGTCACACCGGTCTCGTGAAGAACATCACCAACTACGGCGTGTTTGTTGAACTTGCTCCCGGCATCGGAGGCATGATCCACATCAGCGACCTTAGCTGGCTCAAGCGTTTCAACCACCCAAGTGAATACACGAAAGTTGGTGCGAACATCGATGTGATCATCATGGGTATCGACAAAGAAAACAGGAAGCTTCAGCTTGGACACAAGCAACTCGAAGAAGATCCCTGGAATACTCTTCAGGATACATTCGCAATCGGCACCGTGCATGATGGAACCGTTTCTCGCCGCGATGATAAAGGAGCAATCGTTCAGCTGCCTTACGGCCTCGAAGGATTCGCACCTAACCGTCACCTCATGAAGGAAGATGGTAAGAGCATCGGCGCTGATGAAACAGCTCAGTTCATGGTGATCGAATTCGACAGGAACGAAAAGCGCATCGTTGTCTCTCATACCCGCATCTGGGAACAGTCACACGTAGAAGAGAAAGAAGCAGCGAAGAAAGAAGCAAGGGCTGAATCAGAGAAGACAAAGAAGGCTGTTAAGAACATCCAGGGCAAAGTTGAAAAAGCAACACTTGGTGATCTCGGCGTTCTTGCAGATCTCAAGAAGAAGATGGAAGAAGGTGGAAACACCGGTTCATCTGAATCAGGAGAGAATAAGCCTGCAGAGTAATAGACAAAAATCAAATATTCCAATCCCCCGGCATTCCGGGGGATTTTTTTTGCTTTTTACTTGTAAAACTCATTGATTCATTCTATTTTGCACTCAGATTACAAGCACATACACACCATCCGTACATCCTATCAACTTCCACTCCAAAACCTCCGATTAACATTTTCAATCCTGTTCTGAAAAGCTTTAGGTTTTTCGCAGTTACTGCGTAATGCCATCCATTTCCGTATGATAAATCGCGAACCCTTAGAAGATTTATCTAAACCCTAAAGCATACGTTAATGAGAACTTTCATTACGCTGCTCCTGGTTATTATATCAGGCGCTGCATTCTCACAGTCGGTTCTTCACACCGAAACCTTTCCTTCCGTAGAATTCAACAACAATGGTTATGGAGGGCAATCCGGAAATTACAATGGTGATTTAAATGGCTGGTCGCTCACCTCGTCCACCAACTCGGTGATCGAGATCGATGATGCGATTCGTGGAGGAAATTCCAAAGCCCTGAGGTTTTACAGTGGTACTGGAAATTCAAATAATCCCCGCGTAGATACAGCTACTTCTCCCTCACTTTCTCTCGTGAGCCTCACCTGTCCGATCACCAGCTACGACTTCGAGTTTGACTGGATGGTCGAAGATGGCCAGGGCGGCAACTACGAAGTGAAACTTGAATTCTCCGGCGACGGAGGTTCTTCCTGGAACGTGGTTTGGTCAAACAGCAGCCTTCCTTCCGAGAGGACCTGGAGAAAGGTCACTGTTCCAGGTGGCATTCCCAACACAAATTCATACTGGACAGGAAACGATTTCAAATTCCGTTTCTCTGCACGCCGCAGCTCAGGATCTTCGCAAAGAGAAATCTGGATTGACAACATCCGCATACTTGCAAATTATTCGGGTGCAACGATTCCAAGCTTCTCCGCTACACCAATACTGGTACAGGGAACCGACCTTCAACCCGGAGCGGTTTATCTTTATAAGAACGTGGTGAGTCTGCCAGAGAATCTCGACGCACTTCTGAAGATAGAAGCAGACAGCAACGCGCATGTCACGGTGCTCGATAACAATAATCCTAACCCCAGCCGATTCCAGCCTAAGATTGCAAATGATGGCACACTTGGAAATGGTTCCGAAACATTCGATCAGGGTTGGGTGCAGTTCAGCATCACCTTCATCAAGCAGGATTCATACAGAGAAAACAATCCTTACACCGATGCGGATGATGAATACATCGCGCAGGCGTTAACAGGATTGCGCTATCAACACTACGACGTAGATGGATTCATCAACGGCAGCGAGAGCGCCGGTGGTTATTTCCGCGAAACTGGAGCGATCTCTTCTCCTGCCAAGATTCTCGTGAACACGCCTTCTGATATCGAAGACGGTGGCACCTACCAGGCTGACGGCTACAAATGGCGCCTCATGAAGGGTGAAAAGGCTGAGCACGACGGACTCTCAAGCGACCTTGATGTGACTTTCACCGCAACATTCAACGCCGTGTCAGTCATCAGGTTCAGGCTCGGTTTTGAATTCAGGAAAGGTAATGGCGGATCGACCTCGGTAAACCGCGAATATGCAACCGAATTCAACTGCCTCTCTTACCCTCAGCAAGCCACACTGCCTGTATCTCTGCTAAGCTTCAGCGGAAGCTATCGCAATCAGGCCACACAGCTCACATGGGAGACTGTTAACGAAGTGAACTTCGACAGGTACGAGATTGAGCGCAGCGAGAATGGATCAAATTACACCTGGATTGGCACGAAGACTTCAACAAGCTCTTCACAGACTTCTAAGCAGTCTTATAATTACTCTGATGATCTTTCAAATGAATCAGGAAATGTGTACTACTACCGCCTGAAGATGATTGACATCGACGGTCAGTACAAGTACAGCAATGTGATCATGATCCGCAGAGAATCGAAGACAATCAATGGTATCGTGATCAATCCCAACCCTGTTGTGAATGGAATGGCAACGATCAGGTTCACTGCAAGCAACAACAGCATGGTAGAAATGCGCGTGGTTGACATGGGTGGACGCGTAATACTCCGTCAGCAGAACAGGGTATACGAAGGAAACAACAGCCTTTCAATAAACGATCTCAACAGGCTTCAACCTGGAATGTATTTGCTGCAACTGGCGAATGGTGATGAACTTACGACAATCAAGTTCAACGTAGCGAGATAATTGAAGATGCTCAGCTGATTTTAGAATGCTCAAGGTTTGCAGCTGACGAAGCCCTCTAGTCTTAGAGGGCTTTTTTAATTAACTAATTAACTAATTAGCTAATTAGTCAATTGAGAGTAACGGTTCTGTAATTTTGTAGAAAATTTTCAGAATGGATTTTTGGAAACGATTGAAGACTGCGAACCCAATTAGAAAAATTGTTTACTTCATCGTCGGACTTGTTTCCTATCCTGGCCTCGCCATCATCAACAAACTCGAGATACACGGAACGGAAAACCTGAAAGGGTTGCCGAAAGAGAATGTGCTGTTCGTAAGCAATCATCAGACCTATTTCGCAGACGTAATTGCCTTCCTCCACATCTTCTGCGCGGTGAAGTGGGGAAAGAAGAACAGGCTTGGAATTCCTTATTACCTGCTCAATCCTTTCACGAGAGTAAATTACGTGGCTGCTGAGGAAACCATGCGCGGTAGTTGGATCAGCCGCTTTTTTGCACTTGCGGGAGCCCTTACAGTTAAGCGCACATGGCGACCCGAAGGAAGCGAGAAGCGCAAAGGACTCGATCCTTCCGACACCCGGAAAATCCTTCGTGCACTCGAAAGTAACTGGGTGATCACCTTCCCACAAGGGACCACTAAACCTTTCGCACCCGGCCGCAAAGGCACCGCTCTGATCATTCGCCAAAGCAAACCGATCGTGGTCCCGGTGGTGATCAGCGGATTCTGGAGAGCATTCAACAAGAAAGGACTCAAGTTCAAGAAGAAAGGAACAAGGCTTTCAGTTACATTCAAGCCACCCCTTGAGATCGATTACGACAAACCTTCCGAAGAAATACTCGCCGAAGTAATGGATTCCATAGGTCAGAGCAGAAAATACATGATGACCGGCCGACATCATTGGGAAAGCGTAACAAATAGATTATAATTGCGCAACTTTTCCCGTCATGAAACAAAAGCCCGTTACAATTAAAGAAATTGCAAAGAGGCTGAACCTGTCGGTTTCTACAATCTCGCGGGCCCTGCATGACCATCCAAGCATTGGTCTCGCCACGAGACAACAAATCAAGAAACTCGCTGCAGAATTAAACTACGAACCGAATCAGGCCGCCATTTCATTCAAAAGAGGAAAGACCTTCACCATCGGAGTGATTTTGCCTAATCTCAGAGAGGAGTTCTTCTCCATGGCGATTAACGGCATCGAAGATGTAGCCACCAATAACAAGTACACCGTGCTGATAGGTCAATCGCACGACGAACTTGAACGCGAAGTGCAGATCGCCGAGACGATGCGTAAGCACAGAGTTGATGGACTAATCGTTTCTCTCTCGAAGAATACTACCTCATTTGAACACTTCGAGCAACTACGGGAAAATGGCATTCCCGTGGTCTTCTTCGATCGTGTGCCCGACATTCCCGGTCTGTGGTCGGTTTCCTGCAATCTCAAAGAAAGCACGGTGAAACTCGTGGACTGGCTCGTGAGCGAGGGACATCGCCTCATCGGATTCATCAAAGGTCCGGATACCGTAGCTTCTTCGCGAGAACGGCTTACAGGATTTGAAGAGGCTCTCAAGAAGCATGGCATCGGCTACGACAAAAAATTCGTGGTGGAATCCGACCTCGGCGCCAGGAGCACGGCAACGGCGATGGAGGAATTGCTTTCTCTCAAGACTCCACCCACAGCCGTGATAGCCTTCAACGATTACGTCGCTCTCGACGCGATTAAATTCACCCGCTCGAAGGGACTTCGCATCAACAAAGACATCTGCTTCGTGAGCTATGCAAACCTTCCCGTCACCAGTTACCTCGATGATCCTCCCGTGGCATCTGTGGAACAATTTCCCTACGAACAGGCAGAAAAGGCCACCAACATCCTGCTCGA
>CBINHQ010000142.1:0-6181 GCA_966250475.1 uncultured Chitinophagaceae bacterium | reverse complement strand
TATTCGAGCCGTCTGGCCCATGTCCCATAGGGACATTTGGTGGGTAGCTAATATTCGAATCGTCCGGCCCATGTCCCATAGGGACATTTGGTGGGTGGGCCTGAAAACCTCCGCGTTGTTGCGGAGCCAGGCGGCCTTGCGTTAAAAATAAAATCCAAACAAACAAACTGTCCTTTTATGCACAAAACATCGGAAAATTACCGATAAATTATGCAAAAATATGCAATAAATTGCTACAATTTGTATCAAACTTCGGCAAAAATCCGATCTTTAATACTGAATTAGACATGGAATTCCGTGAAGCCATAAAGCCTTATTCCGGTCAGCCATTGACCCGTCAAATCCTCATGGACGTGCTCAAGGAGTATCGTCGTCCGCACGACAAGATCAGCGAGCTTGTCGGCCAGGAAATGCTGGAACAGGTGAAGAGAGGCGTGTTCATTCCCGGTCGCAGAGCTTCCCTGGCCGTGCCCGAAAATTTTCTTCTCGCCAATCATCTCTATGGCCCCAGCTATGTTTCTTCCGATTCTGCTCTCTCTTATTGGGGCATGATTCCGGAACGAGTATACGAAACAATCTCAATGACCACCAATCGCGGAAAGAGTTACCGCACTCCTGTTGGCAGGTTTAGATACATCCGGCTTCCTTCACCCTATTTTTCTTTCGGCATGCAACGCGTGGAGTTGGCAGAAAATCAAGTGGCCCTAATAGCAGGAAGAGAAAAGGCGCTTTGTGATAAGATCATCACAACACGCAATCTAAAGCTCAGAAGCGTAAAGCAAACCCGTGATTACCTCATGGAAGATCTGCGCATCAGCCGGGAAACTCTGCGTGATCTGAATACAGAATTGATTCAGGATTTTATCAAGTACTCCCCCAAGAAGGAAAGCGTCTCCATTTTGATTACCACACTCAATGAACTATGATCAGGGAATGGTTAGATGAATACAATGCACGCACACTCGCAGAAGGCGAGAACGCCTTGCGGGAGATCATGCAGGAGATTGCGCTCGCTGGTCTTTCCAGAAGCGGTTTCTTCGAGAAAGCTGCCTTCTATGGAGGTACAGCGCTTCGGATTTTTTATGGAATGAAACGGTTCTCAGAAGATCTCGATTTTTCCCTTCTTGAATCTGATCCCGAATTTCAGCTTCAGCCATACCTCGAGAGAATGGTAAATGAGTTCCAGGCGTTGGGCATAGAAGTGACTGTCACCGAAAAAGCAAAGAGCAGGCGGACCGCTATCGACTCCGCCTTTCTGAAGCCAGGCACAGAGTGGAAAGAACTTATCTTAAAAGAAATCATTCCGCACGAAAATATCGGAATGCGACCCGATATCAGAATAAAAATCGAAGTGGATACAAATCCTCCTCCCGGATTTTCCACAGAAGAAAAACTCTTGCTCAGACCATATTCATTTTACACCAAATGCTTCTCAGCATCCGATTTGTTTGCAGGAAAAATGCACGCCCTGCTTTTCAGGAAATGGAAAGGAAGGGTGAAGGGGCGAGACTGGTTTGACATGGAATGGTACATTCGTAACAACATTCCTTTACACTTTGAACACTTCGTAGTCCGTTCCCAACAAAGTGGTGATTGGAACAAGAAAAAAATGACGAAGAAGGAGTTCATGAACTTGTTACAGGAAAAAATCCAAGAAGTCTCTGTGGATGACATTAAAGATGATATCATACGCTTCATTCCGGATGATGAACCTATTGCCATTTGGTCCGAGGAGTACTTTAGGGAAATAGCCTCTTGGATTAGGTTTACAGGTTTAAAAGTTTAAAGGTTTAAGAGTTTAAGAGAGAGTTTGGGGTTTGAGGTTTGATGTTTGGGTTTAAGAGTTTAAGAGGAGTTTGGGGTTTGGAGTTTGAGGTTTGGGTTTAAGAGTTTAAATGGTTTAAAAGTTTAAGGGTTCATTTGTTGTGCAGGGGACAAACCCCAAACTTCAAACCTCAAACAGTCTCCCAGCCCTGAAAGGGCGGCCCAGCATAGCACAGGGTGAAGCCCTGTGTCCTTGTAAAAGTTTGGGGTTTGGGGTTTGAAGTTTGGGTTTAAGAGTTTAAAGGTTTAAAAGTTTAAGGGTTGGAGTTAGTTGCAAGATGTACGTTGTTGAAACGTTTGGGGTTTGGGGTTTGGGGTTTGAAGTTTGGGTTTAAGAGTTTAAATGGTTTAAAAGTTTAAGGTTGCATATGGACATCTCGGAGGTGGCCTGAACACAAATCATCTTCCCCATTTGCACCAATCGTCCCTATGGGACGACGGACCCAACGGATTCGGTTTCTACCCACCAATGGTCGCTATGCGACCGGAGGCATAAATTTTAATAATCCCTTACAATCCATCATCGATAGCAATTCTTCCAAACCATTTTGTGGTTTATGAAATGTGAATTTACCTGCCAGACATACTCGTAAAATTTTTTCGACATTGGGGACGCTTTTAGACTCTGGCCCATGTCCCGTAGGGACATTTGGTGGGTAGCTAACATTCGAATCGTCCGGCCCATGTCCCATAGGGACATTTGGTGGGTGGCCGTTGCCATAATACAAAATCATCCTCCCCATTTGCACCAATCGTCCCTATGGGACGACGGACACAACGGATTCGGATTTTTCTACCCACCAATGGTCGCTATGCGACCGGATGTTTAATCTTTAGAAATTCCTTGCTGCCACCATAGATTGCAATTCTTCCAAGCCATTTTTCTGATTCCTAATTTTGGAAATCATTAAAGCACTTATGAAACTAATACTCTTAAACTTTTAAACCTTGCATTTAAGTTTAAGAGTTTGATTATAACTTGGTCCCGGCCATGCGATCAATATTCACCAAAAATCGAATGATATCCATACTGAAGAAGTCTGGACTAGCTCTGCTCGCAATGGTGGTACTGTTCTTCATTCTTCACCTGCTATTTCCATTGCCAGATAAAGTAGAGTATTCAACCGTGGTGCGTGACAACAAAGGCAATCTCATCAACGCCTATCTGACTTCGGATGAGAAATGGAGGCTGCGAACCACGCTGGATGAGATTTCTCCTCTGCTGCGAAAGACCATCATCGCGAAGGAGGACAAATACTTTTATTCCCATCCCGGTATGAATCCATTAGCGATTATCAGGGCGGGATTCAAGAATCTTGTCAGGATGAAACGAACATCCGGGGCTAGCACGATTACCATGCAGGTCGCCCGTGCGCTTGAGCCCAGGAAGCGGAACATCATCAGCAAGGTAGTTGAGATGTTTCGCGCGGTTCAACTTGAAATGAAATACAGCAAGGATGAGATCCTTCAACTCTACCTCAACCTCGTTCCTTACGGAGGCAACATCGAAGGCGTGAAGGCAGCATCGCTTCTCTATTTCAATAAAGACCCCGATCATCTTTCACTCGCAGAGATCACCTCGTTAAGCATCATCCCTAATCGTCCCTCTTCACTCGTAATGGGCAGGAACAACGACAGGATTATTGAAGAACGAAACCGCTGGCTGCATAAGTTTGAAGAGGAGGGTGTATTTACCTCGAAGGAAATCGAAGATGCATTAGCCGAACCTCTCACCGCGACCCGAGGCGTATTTCCACATCTCGCCCCTCACCTCAGCCGCAAACTCAAGAGACGAGGAGGCGATTTGATTCAAACGACTATCGATCTCAACATGCAACTCAAGACGGAGAAACTGGTGGAGGATTACATTCGCATGCAACGGCTGAAGAACATCAACAATGCAGCGGTGATCATCATCGACAACAGGACTAACCAGGTTGTCACTTACGTAGGTTCTTCGGGATTCAAAGATACAATCGATGGCGGACAGGTGAATGGAGCTATCGCAGTACGGCAGCCGGGCAGCACGCTCAAGCCCGCGCTTTTCGCGATGTGTTTCGATGAAGGGTTACTCACTCCTAAGACAAAGATCTCCGACGTAGCTGTGAACTATCGAGGATATGCCCCCGAGAATTATGATCAGAAATTCAACGGCTATGTAACAACGGAATATGCGCTCGAGCATTCGCTGAACATCCCCGCCGTTAAGAGCCTCAACCTGCTTGGCCATGAGAAACTCATTCGTAAGTTGATACAGGCAGGATTCCACCAGATTGAAAAGGATCAACGAAAACTCGGACTCTCGATGATCCTCGGAGGATGCGGCACCACGCTGGAAGAACTAACTTCATTATTCGCCGCATTTGCGAGGAATGGAAGATACATAGCGCCATCGTTTACTATGAGTGATACTGGCAGAAGAGGAAAGCAACTATTCAGTTCAGCCGCGAGCTACATGATAACGGAAATTCTTTCACGCGTCCATCGTCCCGATTTTCCTTTGAGCTGGACCGCAACCGAACACATGCCGAAGATTGCATGGAAGACGGGCACCAGTTACGGACGAAGGGATGGCTGGAGCATCGGGTACAACAAGAATTATACTGTTGGTGTGTGGACGGGAAACTTCTCCGGACTCGGTGTGGCGGATCTGAGTGGCGCGGGAGTTGCGACTCCACTATTGTTTCGCATCTTCAATACGATCGACTACGATTCAGACAAGGAATGGTTTCAGCAGCCAGCCGATTGCGAAATCAGGCAGGTATGCAGCGAAACGGGAATGGTGCCTTCAGATCATTGCACCAACATCACGAGTGATCTTTTCATTCCACTCATATCATCCACGAAGACCTGCAACAACTTACAACAGGTGATGGTGAGTCCTGATGAGAAGATTTCGTATTGCCAGGACTGCGCTCCACAGACAGGCTACAAGAGAGCGTGGTATAAAATAATCGAACCCGATATGCAATCCTGGTACGATGACAACAGGATTGCCTACCAACGCATCCCCGATCACAATCCCGATTGCGAGCGAATCTTCCGCGGCAATGCGCCATTTATCACATCTCCATCGAATGGATCCGAATACCTCATCAGCAAGAATGATCCGGAGCCGTTACAACTCGTTGCCCGCACCGCGAATGATGTGAGCAAAGTGTATTGGTACATTAACGATAAATTCTACAAGGCCTCACGGGCAGGAGAGAAACAATTCTTCGTTCCCGAGGAAGGAACGATCAAGATCTCATGCACTGATGATAAAGGAAGAAATCGCGACATCCGTATAAGCGTAAGATATGTTCAGCTCTGATCAATTGATTAATTAACTAATTAGCTAATTAGTTAATTAGTCAATTTTCTTCACGCTGGAAGCGCCACGAGTTTCGGAGGTGAGCCTTCCTTCACCTCGATATTTCACATCGCTTGCTCCGCTGGCATCGACATCGAGGCTTACACTGGAGAAGACAGTGGCATGGCTGGCGCCGGACAAATCAACTTCTACATTCTCCGCAAGGAGGTCAATGGCATCGATGCGAGAGCTGCCGCTGGCGCCGAGTGAGAGGTCGCGCCGTCGCATTCGATGCCGATCACGTACCGGCCCGGACGATTCGGATCGACGACGGCGAGGTCGAGATAGTAGCCGGCGACGCCGACCTGCGGGTGCACGTCGTACCCCTGCGCGCGAAGGGCGCGTGAGACTTCGACCTCGAAGTCCGAACCCGGCTCGCGCGCCGTGAATCGGCCCGTCTCGAGGTTCTTCTCCTGCGCGAAGCGCAGATAGTCGCGCAGCACGCACAGTCCGCGCGGGCTGCTCTCGCTCACGCGCAGCATCGAGGGATCGAACGAGCAGAACACGTCGAGCCGGAACTTGGCGCGCGTGAACAGCACGTTCAGCCGCCGCTCGCCCCCTGCGGCGTTGATCGGGCCGAAGTTCTGCGCCAGCGTGCCGCGCTCGTTCGGCCCATAAGTGACGCCGACGAAGATCGTGTCGCGCTCGTCGCCCTGCACGTTCTCGAGATTCTTCACCGCGAACGGCTCGAGCGTGCCCTCGTGCCGCGCGCGGAACGCCGCGAGCACGGGGTCGTCCTTCTCGGCGTTCTGCACGAGGGTGTCGACGAGCTCGCGCTGCGGCTGATTCATCGTCACCACCATCAGCGTCCGCTCGGGGCTCTTCGCGGCGTGCGCCCGCACGGCGTCGACGATCGCCTCGGCCTCGCGCGGGTTCAGGCTCGTCGCGTACGTCGCGCCCTCGACCGCGCGGAAGTTGATCCCGTCGCCCTCGCGCTCCGTGCCCGGTTGCGGGAAGAGAACGAGCCCGTCGCCGTAGAAATCGTGGTTGCTGAACGCGATCAGC
>CBINHQ010000141.1:0-6181 GCA_966250475.1 uncultured Chitinophagaceae bacterium | reverse complement strand
AATGAAGGATGAGGCACTTTAGGTTTAAAAGTTTAAAGGTTTAAGGGTTTAAGGGTTTGGGGTTGGAAGTTTGAGGTTTGCTGAGAGGTCCCTCATCCCCGATTTTCATCGGGGCAGGCTCCTCATCTCTCATCAGCACTCAAACTGCTTCCGCTTCCACCTTTGCAGAAATAACCATTTTAATCTTTCCGCAAGAGCCAAGCATCAATTCCTCATAGCTGTCGATGATCTTCTCATCGCTGTAAACCCTTAAGATCTTTTCCAGGTTCCGTTCTCTTCGTAATGTCTGTTGCGTAGGTTGGCGATTGCTGATTTCCGCGATATCAGAATCGGATTGAAAATAATCCGCATCATCACCCAACACCGCTCTGTTGAACCTGTTGTCATGGGCGGCAATGCGGCATCCGCAAGCCATTGCCTCGAGCAGGGAAGGATTTGTGCCTCCCACTGAATGTCCGTGATAGTAAATCGAAGAGAAAAACCTGAGGTTGTTAAGCTCGTTCAGATCATAGATCGCATCAGAGAACTTTAAATGAGAATGATGATAATGTGAGGTGATATATTTCCCAAACTTATTCGTGATATTGCCGATGATGAACAGCGGCCTGCCAGGTGAAGCCTTAAGATGTCCCCCAATAATCATTTCGATATTATTTTCCGGTTCCATCCTTGCAATTAGAAGGTCATAGTTTCCTGGAGCGAGGTCATATTTAAGGAGAATGGATGCATCTGCCTCCTCCTCATTAAAAGCTGTGGCGCCATAAGGAATATACACTGGCTTGCGGCTGTACTTTGCCGCAAGGTATTTCTGAATACCCGGCGAGTCAGCGATCATGGTGTGCGCCTTCCTTGCAGCAAGCGATTCGGCCCAGCGAAGAAATCTCTGCGTGGGCTTGTTGTACTTGCTCCTCATCCATTCCAGGCCATCCATGTTCACGAGATTGACAGTATGCGAAGGCCAGCGCCAATGCCAGATCGAGTCGCTGGTATAACCCAGATGCAGCAATACGTCGAAGTTTCGCTTGCGCGAATCATTGATGCAGTTCAGATCGTAGAAGAACTGTCCGGCCGTCCCAAGTTTGTGTTCCCAGTCCCTGCAGTGAATTATGCGTACTCCATTCCAGTGCGATTCCTTGTATGGATGGAGCGAGGAGTTGTACACGGAAACATCGTGGCCTCTTTTCGCAAGTCCTGCAGAGAGGTGCTCCGCGAATTGTTCGAAGCCGCCATAGTGATTGGGAATGCCACGAGTGCCAAGTATTCCAATGCGAAGTTTTTTCATGAAGATGTGATTTTATGGTAAGCCTGCAGTGTGAGGGCTGCGCTTTCCTTCCAGGTATATTGTTGAAAGATTTTTTGTTTTAGTGAATTTGAAGATTCCAATTCCGCAGCCTCTTCAATACTTCTGCGGATGGATGCCGGATCTCCGGGATTACAATAGAATGCATCGCTTCCAAAGTATTCACGAGTGTATCCCCTGTCGGTGACGATGATATTGCATCCCATCGCCGCAGCCTCGAGACTTGAAAGTCCGCAGGTCTCAAACCAACTCGGAAGTGCATGCACCCTCGCCTTGCGGTAATATTTAACCAGAGTTTTTTGGGGAAGCCGGCCAATGAACCGCACATTTTCCTCTGCTTCTGCCACGCATCGCTTGTAATATGATTGCTGATTAGGTGAAGGGGAACCGATCAATAGCAGTGTGAACGAAGTTCCATTCAACGCCCGTATAAGATTAAGCTGGTTCTTGATCCCTTCAATTCTCGCAGCGCAAATCACAAGATTCTTTTCCCGATCCTCCTCGCCATTTTGTTGAAAGAGCGAATCGTCGATTCCATTCGGCACCACCATGTATTCAGCTTCGATTGAGAGTTCAGACTTCAATCGTTCATATTCACTTTTTGAATTGGGAAGAATCAATGCCGCACGTTCTATCACTTCGCGCATGCAATTCCTCTGACCCTTCCAGAGGTATGATTTCGTTCTGAGTCCATCCTTTCCCTTTATCCAGCGCATCACCGTCTTGAGATATTCGTTGCGGTGTTTGGAGAAATTCCTCAATGCCATTCCCGACAATCCCGCCCGGTGCTGCCTGTCGAATTCGCTATAATCGATGAAGATGGGTGATAAGAGGAATGGGCGGCTTGTCCTGTTAATGTGAAAGATAATGTCTGCAGGCCTGGTGACATTAAAAAAATGAAGAAGGGAATAGTTCTCATAGTTAATTCGTTCATGCGTCAATAGAATGTCCACGCTTACGCCTTGCAGGGCCAGGTGCCTTGCGGTCTCCTGAACCTGCACAGTGTCCCCGCCCGGGGCAGAATATAAAGTGGACCTTGCGATGAACGCTACTTTCATTTCTGGAAGGGGTAGTGATGCTTTCTAATCGGAGAATTCGGAAGGGAAGTAGCCTGAGGCTTCAAAAAATTATACCCATTCTGCAAGGCGCGGCCATCCGTTCCTTCCACCGCGATTCGCTATCTTGCACGCCTAATCATGCGGCATTATTTAATCACAGGAGGAGCGGGTTTCATTGGCAGCAACCTTATCAGGAGGCTGCTCAGCGTGCCAGGGGAGGCGAGGGTGACCTGTGTTGATAACTTTGATCCTTTCTATCCCCGAAGCATGAAGGAATTCAACCTTTCTTCCTTCCGGGATAATCCCGACTTCAAACTGATTGAGGCCGACCTGGCTGAATCAAGTGCGGATAATTTGAACAGGATGCTGCCTGATGGAATCGATGTGATCGTTCACCTCGCCGCGAAGGCCGGCGTTCGCCCCAGCATCCTCGACCCGCTTGCGTATCAACGAGCGAATGTAATCGGCCTGCAGAACCTGCTCGATTTCGCAAGGACTCGTGGCATTGAACAATTCGTTTTCTCTTCCAGCAGCAGCGTTTATGGAATCAACGATCATTATCCTTGGAAGGAAGACGAGCAACTGATGCCCATCAGTCCTTATGCAATGACGAAGCTGGCGGGAGAAATGCTCGGGCACGTCTACCACAAATTGTATGGAATCCGGTTCATCGCACTTCGCTTCTTCACGGTGTACGGACCGGGACAGCGCCCCGATCTCGCCATTCACAAGTTCACGAAGGCAATCATCGATGGAGCGCCGATCACTGTATTTGGAGATGGCAGCACAAGCAGGGATTATACATTCGTGAATGATACAGTGCAGGGAATCATTGGAGGAATCAATTACAAGGAAAGCGGGTTCGAGATCATCAATCTCGGTAACAATTACACCGTTTCACTTTCCGAACTCATCAGCGGGATAGAAAAAGTTACGGGAAAAGAAGCAATCATCAAACGCATGCCCGAGCAGCCCGGTGATGTGCCGCGTACCTTTGCCGACATTTCAAGAGCTAAGAAATTACTCGGCTACGATCCTCAGACCAGTATTGATGAGGGATTGAAATTGTTCTACGACTGGTTCACCAAAAACCGGGAAAAACTCGAACCGAAGGTCAGACAGTGATGTCGAGCGACTGCCGCACTTCCGTCTTCTCCTTGTACACCTTTCTCACAGTATACGTCTTCTTGTTCTGCGATTCGAAATAAGTGCGAACGTTGATGTCTGCGATTATTCCAATCGTGATGAATTGTATTCCTCCCAGCAATAGGATCAAACCCAGGATCAGCAACGGCTTTCCCCAAATGTCATGCCCCATTATTTTCAGAACGAGCAGATATAGGTTGATGAGTGCGCCGATTCCAAAACTGATGAAACCAATCGTGCCGAAGAGGTGCATGGGCTTCTGCAAATACTTCCTGAAGAAGACCATCAACACCAGGTCGGACATTACCTTAAACGTGCGGTTGATTCCATACTTGCTCTTTCCGAATTGGCGGGGATGATGCTTTACATCAACCTGTGTGATGCGTGCACCCTGCAGTTTCGCAAGCACAGGAATGAAACGATGCAACTCTCCATAGAGACCGAGCTCTTCCGCAATCTCACGCCTGAATAACTTGAGTGTGCATCCGTAGTCTTTGAAATGAACTCCCGTCATGCGACGAATGAGTGCATTAGCAATGCGGCTCGGTATCTTTCTCAGGAGCATTCCATCCTTCCTGTTCTTGCGGTTACCGGCAACCACATCCCAGTCTTCGCGCTTGAGCAGGTCGAGCATGAAGGGGATGTCTGTCGGATCGTTTTGCAAGTCGCCATCAAGCAGGGCGATGTATTTCCCGCGGGAATAATCGATGCCGGCTGTCATGGCGGTGCTCTGGCCATAGTTTTTCCGCAACTCCACGAGCATTGTGCGTTCATCCGCGTGCTCGAGAATCTGGAACCTGGTTTTGTCGGTCGAACCGTCGTCGACGAGGATCACCTCATAATCGATGCCGGCCAGGGCGGCACGCACAGCTTCGAGAAGAGGCTTGATGTTCTCTTCTTCATTCATCACCGTAATCACCACGGAGAGTTCGCGCATAGAGGAAATTTAGGTGAAGCAAAGGTATCAATTAACTGACTTAATCAGGCAATTAGCTGATGGCCAGTTCGAGGCTCCTTCTCTTTAATTTTCTGATCTCCACATCCTCGATCACCGGCTCAGGTGTGAGGATGAGCGAAGTTTGATTTTCCTTCCACCATGTGCCTGATTTCAGCTTTTCAAACGCTATCACCCCTACCAGGTATTTTCTTTCCTCTCGTGAATGCCATTCCTCGATCCATTCAAAACTTTCACGGGGAATATGCTTCCAGTCTTCGAAGCTCACATACACGCGCAGAAACAACTCATCAGTGAGTTCCTGGGTGGGATGATTGCGAAGCTTGCGGTATTCATATTTGTAATTGTACCGCAAGGCTGAAATATCGCTCAGAGTTGCCGTTGCGGTTGGAAGGCTGCCCGCTCCCTTTCCATAGAAGAATTGTTTGTCTGCAAATCCCGATTCGATCACTACGCCATTGTACTCATTCTTCACGAACGCGAGTGGATCGTCGTGTCGGATGAATTGGGGCAACACAAATGCGGAAACTTTTCCGTTTCTCAGTTTCCTTGCCTGTGCTACGAGCTTTACCTGCTGGTTCCTTGCCGCCGCCACGTTCGCATCTAGCTGATGTATGTGTTGAATGCCGTTGAAGAGAATGGAAGATGGTTCCGCCACAATTCCGTACGCATGAGTGAGAAGAATCGTAAGCTTGTTCAACGCATCGAATCCTTCCACATCGAGAGTAGGATTGCTCTCGGCGAATCCAAGCTGCTGGGCAAGCACAAGCGCTGACTTGAAATCCAATCCCTCATCGAACATCTTCGTGAGAATGAAATTGGTTGATCCGTTCACCACCGCGCGTATGGAATGCAGGAAATCATTGTCGTAATATTCCTCCAGATTCCTGATTACAGGAATGGACGCGCAGGCCGCTGCCTCGTAAAGAAAGGAGCAGCCTGATTCCTGTTGAATGTGCAGGAGAGAAGGAAGATTATCAGCAATCATCTTCTTGCTAGCGCTGACCACGTGTTTGCCTTGAGAGAATGCACGGCAGACGATCGAGTACGCCGCTTCAGGATCGTCGATTACTTCCACAATCACGTCGATAGATGGATCGAGCAGAAGCTCATCCGGATCGGTGGTGAATAATTCCGCTGGTGCGCTTCGCGCTTTTCCTTCATGCTTGATGCAAATCTTCCGGATTGTTGCATTCAGCGACGGAGTCTGACAGAGGGCTGTGTATAATCCTTCTCCTACTACGCCGAAGCCGAAGAGACCTATTTTGAGTTGGGGTTGGTCTGACATGTTATTGATAGTTTGATGTTTGATGTTTGAGGTTTGGGGTTTGAAGTTTGGATGATCATGCGGCTTCGAAGGATGTCCCTGCATTTTTAGTATTTACTTTTCTGGTTTCGATTTTTTGGAAGGCCTGATCAAGATCAAGTATGAGATCATTCGCATCCTCGAGGCCGACGGATAGGCGGATGAGACTGTCCGCGATTCCTGAGGACCTTCTCTTTTCCCCGGGAATTGACTTGTGAGTCATTTGTGCAGGATGGCAGAGAAGACTCTTCACGCCACCGAGGCTCTCCGCCAGCTTGAACAAGTTGGTAGAGGTGACGAAGGAGGTCGCAGCTTCTGTGGTATCATCCTTCAATGTGAAGGAAACGATACCCCCGAAGCCGCTTGCCTGCTTTGCTGCGATTTCATGATTGAAATGATTCTTCAAACCGGGATAG
>CBINHQ010000140.1:0-6207 GCA_966250475.1 uncultured Chitinophagaceae bacterium | reverse complement strand
CCTGCAAAGCGTGACGAACAGGTTGGAAAGGTCCTTACAGTCACCCAGCTTCGTGTTCAAAGTCTTCGATGCTGTTTGTGGCACATGGGAACTCTGGCGGAAAGGAACGGAACTGTAGCGGATGTTCTTCTCAATGTAATCGTAAATGATCTTTGCCTTCTTGAACTGGCTCAGCGATTTCGTAGTCTCATCCGGGAACAAATTGTTGAACAATTCCGTGATCTCGTATTGCTCCTCTGTCTTGTTGATCAAAATATCCGCATACCAGTTAGCGATCTCTTGCCAGTTTGGTATCGTAGAGACATGCAGCACCATTCCCACATCGCAGGTGTTTGGCATTAAGGGCTCATCCTTCAAGGGTTCCATCTTATCCAACACCCAGCTCAGCTTCCTGAAATCCTCGACATAACTTTCCACAGGCTCCGCATCACCATTGAGCATTTTGTATTCGATGGACAGCTCTTTTGGCATGAGCAGGTTGTAACTCGTCCTGTGAGTATAAATATGCGCATTAAAAAAATATTTTTCCGTGAAGTCGCGTGCAAATCTTCCATAGGTGTAGTTCTGCAGCCGGTACTTGAACACAACCACATCGCCTACTTCAAGAGTGGTGAACACGATCTCGTTGTCATTGCGCTCGCCCTGTATCCTCGAGCCCGACTTCTTTACCAGTTCTGCCTTCTCGATGAGCAGGCTCTGACTGCGTCCATACCCGATGGAACTTTCCTTGTACCTGTCGATTCCTTTTTCATTCGTGATTCTTACAATGAACAGGCAGTATTCCTCGGTTGCACCTCCCGGGTGCATGATCACGTTCTTGCCATCGTGAATGATATAATAGCCATAGTCCGTGTTCTTCGCCTCGTCGGGATTATCATTGCGGATAATCGCATCAATATCATCTTCCGGAAGCAGTTTGTATGATTCCGATTTTCCCATCAGCTTCCTGACCTTGTTAATCACATCATACTGGTTGGGATCGTACTGCAATGATTTATTATACGCGTCGATTGCTTCCTGTGTCTGCTTTCTTTCGCTCTTGATATCGCCAAGCTTTGCCCAATAATACTCATTGTAGGGCGCGAGGCCCATCGCCTTTCTTATGTACTCTTCCGCTTTCACATAGTCCTTGCTTCCATAGAAATGATCGGCCAGCCTGGAATATCCAGAGGGGTCATAGGGAAAGTCTTTCGGTATGTCCATTTTGATCTCAAGACTCTTCTTCACATCGCCCTGTTCCTGGAGGATGTTGGCATAGTCGAGGAGTGTGCTGTAATTGAATTTTCTCTTCAGGAAATCCTCATACAACCTTATCGCCTTCTTGTTATCCTTGTGAACCTGTTTGTACACGTTATACATCATCTTTAAGAGTCCAAGGTTCTCGGGATATTTCTTGTAACTCTTCTCCACTACATCGATAAGCTCTTCGAAGTTTTCATTATAAATGAGAATGCTAAGCTTATTTGAAATGGTTGTCTCATTCTCTCCAAACAATGCAATTCGTTTGTTAAGATCCTTCTCGGCCTCTTCGTATTTTTCGTTGTCGAGATTTTCCTTAATGCTCAGGTCGAGCACCAGCACGCTCTCAGGATCTGATTTCTTGAGTTGTTCGAGGTGATCGAGCATGGCGCTGCGGTTCTCTTCGTTGATGAGAGTCTCGATCAGCTTCACCCTTATCAGATTGTTTCCCGGAGCCTTTGCAAGCGCTGTTTCCAGTAGCTCTCTTGCCTCCATTGTACGCTTGTTCCTTTCATAAACATCCGAAAGCAAAATGTAGTTGAGCAGGTTGTCTGGCTGGGACTTTATTTTTTCGCGGAAGAATTCCTCGGCAAAATGCGGTTCCATCTTGTAGCTGGTGTGTTTGCCGGTCACTTTGTTGTATGGTTTGTAAACCGGTGAGCCCTGGATGCCTGGAAGTGCATTATGATTCTCGTCCGTGATTCGAATGTTGAAGTTCGCGTATTCGGTTCTTGAAAACGCGAGCTGTACAAGTATGCGGTTCGTTCCTTTCTTAAGCTTGCATTTAACAGTGTAGGCATCTATCTCTGTCACTCGTTCTTTCTGGTCGGCGAAGAGCAGTTCATCATTCAGCCAGACTTTTGCCGCGCCGGTGAAGCCAGCGTTGAGCAACACTTCCTGATCTTCGGGAACAGTGATGAAATTTTGTGCATACGCCACTGCAGTCTGTTCATGAAACTGGTAAGAGACCGGGTTCCATCCGTCCTTGATCTCATTCGTGGGAGTGAACCATTTAACGGGTGCATTAGTCATTGAAAGAAATGAGGCCTCAGGTTCGGGATGTGCAAGCGGACCGTAATCCTTATTGATCCCGCTTCCGGAAAGATTTTCGAATGGTCCAACGTATTGCCAGTCGCGCAGGTTTCCAACCTGATCGTATTCCTTCGCTGCTGATTTAAACTCGTTGGAGAAAAGCAAGTGCATTCCTTTTTGGTAATGCGCGGCAGCGACTAAAGTTCCGTGCGCCTTCTCGTCATCGATAATGTGATCGATCATCTTGAGTTGGTGCTTCGCCGATTTCTTTCCGTAACCTCCGAGTACGGCGCTGTTGAACCAGAGCGCATACACGTAAGGGTAGGGATTCTCTACCTTCTCGTAAAATTCATTGCGAAAATCGGTGATGTCGTTTTTGCCGTTGTAATAGTCAAGGTAGATGCGTGAAAGGAATTCGTCTGCTACGGTACTATTCGAAAGGAGTCGTTCGGCTTCCTTTCGATCGTTTTGGTTGAGCGCCTGCCAGGCTTTAGTGAAGTTTTCCTGGGCAGTAGAAATATTGCATGCAGTGAGGATGGTTAGGAAAACCAGTGTGAATTTTCTCATGGCAGTTTTGGGATTGGTTAGTTTGGTGTTTCGGCCGCATACAAATGTAATTAACTAATAAGCAAATTGGTGAATTGGCTAATTTTGCTTCACATTTTCAAATCTAATTCACGAATTATCAGACACCTCCGCGCAGTCTATAAATACTTCTGGAAATACCGAATCCGCCTGGGTGCCGGCATCATATTCGTCTTTCTTTCTAACTATTTCAACGTTCTTACTCCGCAGGTTACGGGTTTTGTGATCGATTTTGTGCAGCGAGCGCTGAATCTCCCGGGGTATAAACCGAAGACCGTTCAACCCGATTATGATGGCCTGGTGGATACTTTCATCCAACGGGTGGAAACTTCGTCTTTCACGCCGGGACAGGTCGTGATCTTTTGCGGAATTGTGATCCTCTTGCTTGCGTTGCTGCGAGGCTTCTTCCTCTTCCTCATGCGGCAGACGATCATCGTTATGAGCCGCCACATCGAGTTCGATCAGAAGAATGAGATTTTCAGCCATTACCAGAAACTTGACATGGCATTCTTCAAGAAAACCAGCACCGGCGACCTGATGAACCGCATCGCGGAAGACGTGAGTCGCGTGCGCATGTTCACCGGCCCCGCGCTGATGTACTTCGTGAACCTCGTTGCTGTGATATCGCTTACCGTATTCTTTATGTACAAACGCGATTCGCTGCTGACGCTTTATGTGCTTGCGCCATTGCCCATTCTCGCCGTTGCGATCTATTACGTGAACAATCTCATCAACAAACGCAGCGAACGCATACAGGAATCGCTTTCGCACCTCACTACCAACGCGCAGGAATCATACTCCGGAATTAGAGTTATCAAATCGTTTGTGCAGGAGAAGGCCATGCTCGGATTCTTTCGGAAGAATACGGATGAGTACCGCAAGAATGCAATCGATCTCGTGAAGGTGGAAGCGATCTACTTTCCTTCCATCACGCTTCTGATCGGTCTCAGCACCCTGCTCACGGTGATGATCGGCGGTCTCTATTACATCAGGGGTGAACACAACATCGGTATCGATACCATCGTGGAGTTCGTGATGTATGTGAACATGCTCACCTTTCCCGTGAGCGCGATTGGGCTCACCGCAAGCATGATCCAGCGCGCGGCGGCATCGCAGAAGAGGCTGAATGAATTCCTGATGACGGAGCCCACGCAGAAATCTCCCGCGAATGCAAAGAAGATTAACGCGGCTGGGGAGATCGTATTCAAGGATGTGGACTTCAACTATCCTGACACGGGCATCCAGGCATTGACGAATTACAACTTGCACATTAAAACTGGTGAGAAGGTGGCGCTGGTGGGAAAGACAGGCAGCGGGAAATCAACCGTAGCGCAACTGCTACTGAGAATGTATGATGTCACCAGCGGAACGATCACAATCGATTCCGTCGACATTCGCCACGCGGATCTTCTTTCGTTGCGGGAGCAGATCAGCTACGTGCCACAGGATGTTTTCCTCTTCAGCGAGACCGTAGGCAACAACATTCGGTTCGGAAGAACTGATGTGAACGAGGAGCAAATCATTGAGGCGGCAACCATGGCGCATATTCATGCGGAGATCGAACGGTTACCGCAAAAATACGATACACAGATAGGCGAGAGGGGAGTGATGCTAAGCGGCGGACAGAAGCAACGCATTTCCATCGCACGTGCGCTGATCAGGGACGATGCGGGACTGGTGATCTTCGACGATTGCCTCAGCGCCGTGGATGCCCGCACGGAACGAAGGATTTCCGCAAACCTCAATCAGTTCCTGAAGGAAAAAACGGCAATCGTGATAACACACCGAATGTTCTCCCTGATGGATTTCGATAAGATCATCGTCCTCCAGGACGGCCGGATTATCGAGCAGGGCACGCATAAGGAGTTGGTGGGGATAGAAGGGGGGTATTATCGGGGGTTGTATGAGAGACAGCAGAGGGTTGATCGTTGATAGGTGGCCGTTAACCGTTAACCGTTGACCGTTGATCGTTGACCGTGGGACGTTCGATGATGCGGGATGGGAGATGAGGGATGAGTACTAGAACCCGAGAACTCCCCACGGTTAACGGTTACCGGTTAACTGTCAACGAATCCCTCATACACCCACTTCCCTCTTTATTTGGCCGTTTCAAAAACATCTCTATATTTGTAAACGTTAAAACAAAGCAAAATTATTAACTGCTAAAAACTAAAACTGTGGCGTACGAGAACAACGACAAGAAAATGGAGAGTATTTACAGCAAGAGAATACGTGCAGGTAAGAGAAGGACGTATTTTTTTGATGTGAGGACTACCAAGGGAAACGATTATTACCTTACCATTACCGAGAGCCGGAAGCGTTTTGATGACAATGGTTATGACAGGCACAAGGTGTTTCTTTACAAGGAAGATTTCAACAAGTTTATTAAAGCGTTGACCGAGGCTGTTGATTACGTTAAAACAGAATTAATGCCCGACTTTGATTTTGACGCCTTCAACCACGATGAGAATGGCGAAAATGAAAACGGCGACATGGATCGTGAGACTGTAGAAAGCCCATCAAGCACGGTAGCCCCGCCGGTTGATACAATCTCCTCCCCACGTGGAGCAGACAACAACGAAGAAGTAGATAAATGGTAATAGCAAAAAGCCCGCGAAGCGGGTTTTTTTAATTAGTTAATTAGCTAATTAGTTAATTAGTTAATTGAGCGAACCTGCCTGTTTAAGTATCTAATTGAAAGCCCGCTTGCGGGCTTTCTTCATTAACTAATTAGCTAATTAACTAATTAACCAATTGAAAAACTGAGTGATTCCACCTTCCGCAGAACAATCGTGGCTGCCAGACACCTTTCCTGCTTCAAGGTCGGGAAGGATCTTGTTCGCCAGTTGCTTTCCCAGTTCCACTCCCCATTGATCGAAGCTGAAGATATTCCAGATTACTCCCTGCACGAAGATCTTATGTTCGTAGAGAGCGATCAGTTGTCCGAGCGTAAACGGAGTTATTTCCTTTATCAAAAACGAATTAGTCGGGCGGTTTCCTTCGAAGACTTTGTAGGGCAGAAGGGCCTTAATCTGCTCCTCACTCTTTCCCTGTTGCTGTAACTCCTTCCTCACTTCCTCTTCGGTCTTACCATGCATGAGCGCCATGGTTTGCGCGAAGAAATTAGAAAGCAGTTTCAGGTGATGGTCCCCAATTAGGTTGTGCGTTTTGGCAGGTGCGATGAAGTCGCAGGGAATTAGCGGCGTGCCCTGGTGTATCAATTGGTAGAATGCGTGTTGCCCGTTTGTGCCTGGCTCTCCCCAGATCACGGGACCGGTAGAGTAGGAGACACGCTAGCCCGTTCTGTCGACGGACTTGCCATTGCTTTCCATGTTTCCCTGCTGGAAGTAG
>CBINHQ010000139.1:0-6236 GCA_966250475.1 uncultured Chitinophagaceae bacterium | reverse complement strand
CTCGTCTTCACAATTATCCTGTTGAACGGCGTACCACACACGTCACCTCCAAGCCGCGTAACCGGATCGAGGCCGAGCTTTGTTAGGTTGATGGAGAATTCAATGAATTGCGCCGCCACGTATTTCCCGTTCGTTGTGGATGCGGGACCGGGATTGGAATAAGAAAGCGAATTGTCCTGCAACACCAGCCCAAACGGACCGGACCATGTATTGTTCGCGCTTCCGAGACCGGTGTAGAATGCGCCGGCTGTCTTCGGAGCAATACTCGCATATCCGTAAGCAGAGCCGGAAGATGCGCCGTCGAATTTTCCGCTCCAGTCAAATGCTGTCGGAGTGATAGTCTGCCAGTCTGAACGCTTCACCCAGATCCTTGCTTCAATGTTAGTGAGTGTAGAACTCTGGAATTCGCCATTGAAGATGATGTCGCCGGGATTAAGAATGTTGCCAGATGCATCAAAGGTCCATGAGGTGTGTCCTTCGTCCGGGCCATAGCCATAGAATCTACCTGAAGGGCGATCATAATAAATATCTGTCTGGTACATCTCGAAATCGAAGTAGCGGTTACCAACTACATTGTCCATTGAGATGCCGCCGAACATCCAAAGTGAGTCCGTTGCGTTGGGACCTGCTCTTCTCACATGCACCATGATGTCGAGAATGTCGTTCTTATCGGGAATGGATTGAATGCCGCCGGTCCAGATTTGCGGGTTCATCCCATTCTTGTTTGAACCACCTGAGAAGACGGTAGTATCTGTACCATGATAATCTCTTACATACAATGCATCCAGCCAAAGCCTGTTGTTGACAATGCTGAATGGAGCCCGGCTCATACCGCGGTAGAATGTGGCCATCCTTCTTGGGAATGGTGATACATCAGTCAGGTACCCGGCGATGATTGCACTTGCGCCGGTTGTATCGATCACAGCCTTGCCGGATGTGTCGGTTGCCACCAGGTTGAACCAGTCGTCATTACCCGCCTGCACGTTGCCATTGAAATAATTCGCACGCACATCCGCGTCCACGCCAAATCGCGCTTTCACGATCGGTGTCGTGATCTGGGCCGCGCCTAGCAGGGGAATGAAAAATATGATTATAGGTAGAAATAATTTCATGATCGCCATTTTAATTGAATACTCCGCCTCATTCAAACAGAAGCAGCGGCGCAATCTCTTGCGCCTGCTGCATCATTATTATTCTTAATGGCTAACGATTCGCTGAGTAAGCACCGGCGAAGTAACTGTTGCTCCATTATTCATTACGGCAACCACCTGGTAGCTGATCATGCCTGGAGAAACAGGTGACTCCGTGAACTTGAACGAACGAGCCGAATTGCAAGGCATCATAGTTACCACATGCCATTCAGCATATTCATCATAAGGATCTTCGTAAGTTCTTTTCAGAATGAATTCAGAAACGCCGGAGTTGTTGTTCAATCCCCAGGTCGCCGTTACACCAGCCTTACCCTGACGATGCGTACGGAAGAAAGCGAAACTTGTAGTTTGCTCTTTAACAGTTTCAACCTTTTCTGTAGCTACAGGATTAGAACCTGGAACGGTCCCACCAAGGACTACCAATGTAGAAAGGATCAGGATCTGTGTTTTCATAAGAGGAAATTTTATCTTACAAAAATACCGATCCGGGCAATTGTGAAAAACAGCAAATCTCCGAGTATGGAAATTGCAGCTAATACTGAAATGAAGGAATATGTCTTAGGACAATTACTGTTCTAATTAGTTAATTAGTTAATTGGTTTATTTTCAAATTCTACTTTTGTCCAAAATTCTTCCGCCATCACTACACGTTCCCAAATATTATCAAGCCCAATCGAGTTTTTAAAAGGTGTCGGTCCGCAGCGTGCTGAGCTGTTGAAGAAGGAACTCTCCATCTTCACCTTTCAGGACCTGCTGGAGCATTTTCCGTTTCGCCATGTGGACAAAACCAAAATCAGCCAGATTCGCGACATCAACATGCAGACCGATTACATCCAGGTGGCAGGCACGATTGTGCAGGTGGAAGTGACCGGTGACAAACGCACAAAACGCATGACTGCACAGGTGACGGACAAGACCGGTTTCCTCGAGCTCACGTGGTTCCAGGGCATAAACTGGGTGCAGAAGGCCATCATTCCCGGGCAGCAATATCTTGTCTACGGCAAGGTCGGGTATTTTCCAGATAATTCATCCCGAATTCGAGGCCATACAGCCAGGCCCGGAAAATGGAAAACTCAATGCGCCCGCTGTGCTCGATCCGGTCTATCCCACAACAGAAAAATTAAAATCACGCGGACTCGGCGGCAGGCAAATCGGCAAACTCACGAAGACACTAATTGCAATGCTGAAGCCTGCGGACATTCCGGAAAACATCCCTGCAGATATCATCACCCAGGCGAGATTGATGGACAGGTACCAGGCATACACGCAGATACATTTTCCCCCTAATGCAAATGCATTCGATTCCGCGGTGAGAAGGCTGAAGTTTGAGGAACTCTTCATTGCGCAAGTAAGAATGAACCTTACCAGGCTAGAGCGGCATCGGTTTTCGAAGGGAGTGAAATTTGAAAAAGTGGGAGACCTCTTCAACTCATTTTATAAAGATCATCTTCCATTCGAACTCACGGGTGCGCAGAAGAGAGTGATAAAAGAGATCAGGATCGATACGGGAAGGGGCACGCAAATGAACCGCCTCCTGCAGGGCGATGTGGGCAGCGGAAAGACCATGGTTGCCGTGCTCAGCATGTTGCTGGCGATCGACAATGGCTTCCAGGCCTGCCTGATGGCGCCGACAGAAATTCTGGCGAGACAGCATCTTGAGACAGTGACCTCGTTGCTGAATGGACTTCCAGTGAATGTGCGACTCCTCACCGGGTCGAGCCGCAGTGCCGAACGAAAGAAGACGCTGAAGGAACTCGAAGAAGGTTCACTTCACATCATCATCGGCACGCATGCTGTGATCGAGGATGCGGTGAAGTTTCATAACCTCGGTATCGTAATCATCGACGAGCAACACCGCTTCGGCGTAGCGCAACGCGCAAAACTCTGGAAGAAATCCGCCGTTCCCCCGCACGTGTTGGTGATGACGGCCACGCCTATTCCCCGCACGCTTGCAATGACGGCTTACGGCGATCTCGATTACAGCATCATCGATGAACTGCCTCCGGGAAGACAACCCGTAACCACCGTTCATCGTTATGAAAATCAGCGAGGTCGCGTAATGGAATTTCTTAAGGCGGAGATCGCCCAGGGCCGGCAGGTCTACATCATCTTCCCCCTGATTGAAGAAAGCGACAAGCTCGATTATGAGAACCTGATGCGTGGTTACGAAGTCGTGAAAGGATATTTTCCCGAGCCCGCATACTGGATCAGCATGGTGCATGGTAAACAACCTGCCGACCAGAAAGAACTTAATATGCGCCGGTTTGTTGAACGTGATACGCAGATTCTGGTATCAACCACCGTTATAGAGGTGGGAGTGAATGTGCCGAACGCAACTGTGATGGTGATCGAGAGTGCCGAGAAATTCGGTCTTTCCCAACTACACCAGTTGCGGGGCAGGGTAGGCAGGGGAGCAGACAAGAGCTATTGCATACTTTTAACCGGGTCGAAATTAGGTAATGATGCCAGGGAGCGCATCAGGATAATGACCTCGACAGGAAACGGCTTCGAGATTGCTGAAAAGGACCTGGAAATGCGTGGTCCCGGCGACATTGAAGGAACCAGGCAGAGCGGACTAATGAATTTCAGGCTCGCCAACATCGTGGAAGACCGTCCCATCCTGCTCGCGGCCAAAAGCCTGGCAGAAAAACTCGTGGAAAAGGATCCGGATTTGGCTTCGGCCGAAAATTTGCTCCTGAAAAATTTCCTGCGTGCACAGAGAGGAAACGTGAACTGGAGCAAGATATCTTAACATAAGTTTTCAAATGGATTCCCGAATATTTTAGTTATTTTAAATGAAAATCTCTTTTGCCCTGAAACAGTTTATTTTCCTCTCACTTTTCCTGGTTCCTGCCCTGCTTACCAGTGCGCAGAGCCATAACAATATTGAATTCGTTGAGAATAAAGGCCAATGGGACTCACAGATTCAGTTTCAGGCAACCATCGACAGGGGCGCCCTGTTCATTCGCAACGGAGGATACACCGTTCTTCAACATCATCCTGAAGATTTTGGTAAACTAACGGAATGGAGCCATCACCGCAAGGGCGAGGGCAAGATTACTCTACGCTCACACGCCTTTAACGTAGATTTTGTGGATGCATCCCCGCAAATGAAGGTGATTGCCGATAAGCCCCTTCCCACATACAATAATTATTTCATAGGCGATGACCCATCGAAATGGGCTTCGGAGTGCGGGATCTTTCAGGGTCTCACTTTTAAAGATGTCTATCCAAATGTTGACGTGCGCTATTACACCAGCCAGGGCAGTCTCAAGTATGACATTATCTTAAAGCCCGGCGCGGACATCACACGCATCGGTCTGAAGTATGAGGGACTGGATAAGATCCAGGTGAAGAATAAGGAACTCGTACTCGGCACTTCTCTCGGTGAACTGAAAGAATCATATCCCTACAGTTATCAACCCGGTGAAAAAGGAAAGAAGGAAGTTCAGGTGAAATATGTGCTCGATGGAAACATCGTTCGCTTTCAGGCAAAGGAATATGATCCCAATGCAACGCTCGTCATCGATCCTTTCATGATCTTCTGTTCCTTCTCGGGAAGCACGGCAGACAACTGGGGATTCACCGCAACCTATGGTCCTGATGCAAGTCTCTTCGGTGGCGGCATCGTATTCGCGCAGGGCTTTCCCACTAGCGTGGGCGCCTTCCAGACAACATTTGTTGGAGGTCCCGGAGGTGGAAGTATGGCTCCGTTTGACATTGGCATCATCAAACTCACACCCAACGGAGGCAACAGGGTGTATGCGACCTACGTTGGAGGTTTTGGTGAAGACCAGCCTCACAGTCTCGTGTGCGATCCGCAGGGTAACCTTGTGATTGCAGGCAGAACGAATGCATCAAACTTCCCCGTCACAGGTCCAACGTACGGACCAAGGGGCGGATACGATATCATCATCACAAAACTCAATGCTTCCGGAACTGGGCTCATCGGCTCCACCGTCATTGGCGGTAGCGGCGTGGATGGAGTGAACATTACGCAACAACGAAACGGACCGAACTCCCTTCATCAGAATTACGGAGATGATGGCAGGAGCGAAGTGATTCTCGACAATGGAAATAATATTTATGTAGTATCCTCCACTCAGTCAACCGACCTTACATCTGTTACAGGCCCATCTTTTCAGCCAAACTTCGGCGGTGGATTGCAGGATGGACTGGTGATAAAACTTGCTCCCGATGCGCAGACGCTGCAGTTTGCGAGCTACCTCGGTGGAAGCGGCAACGATGCGGGCTATGTGCTTGCGCTTGGTCCCAATGGAAATATATACGTGGCTGGTGGAACGGAAAGCGCTGACTTCCCGGGAAGTCATGCCGGCACTGTGCAACCTGCACATGGAGGCATAATCGATGGCTACATCGCGGAGATTGCAAACAACGGATCTGCAATAATCAAGTCAACCTTCATCGGTACCAATGGCATCGATCAGATTTATGGAATTCAATTCGACAGGAAGGGATTTCCATATGTGATGGGACAAACCACGGGTAACTGGACTGCGTTGAATGCGCCCTGGAGTACACCGAACGGAAAAATATTTATCGCAAAACTTGCGTCGGATCTTTCGGCATATGTATACAAGACCATGTTTGGTTCGGGCACTAACATTCCCAATATTTCTCCAACTGCCTTTCTTGTCGACCGTTGCGAGAATGTATATGTATCAGGATGGGGTGGAGCGCAAGATTTAGGTTATACCAACCTCGCGGGAACACAAGGTCTTCCGCTCACGCCGGATGCACTCGATGCGACAACAGACAATGCGGACTTCTACTTCTTCGTACTCGAGAAGAATGCGGCCAGCCAGTTGTACGGCACTTACTTTGGACAGACAGGCGGACTCGCTGACCACGTGGATGGCGGCACTAGCAGGTTTGATCCGGAAGGAATAATTTACCAGGCCCTTTGTGCGAATTGCGGAGGTGGTTCAGGTGCGACCAATGTGCCTACCACGCCCGGATCATGGTCTCCAACCAATCCTGCCACCAACGGATGCAATTTGCAGATGGTGAAGATCGCCTTCAACTTTGCGGGTGTGGGATCGGATGTGGAATCGCAGATCAACG
>CBINHQ010000138.1:0-6248 GCA_966250475.1 uncultured Chitinophagaceae bacterium | reverse complement strand
ATGGTACCACTATGGTTAACCCTTCTGGCCCCGTTTGCCAGGGCACATATGTGGAGCTGAATCTCGACATTCCGGGTTATGGTTCCGGCCAGACCTTCCAGTGGCAGAGCGCAACCGTTCCTGCCGGTCCATGGACCAACGTTGGTGCTCCCAAACTCACTCCTGATACGGTGATCTTTGCAAACACCACACTATACTATCGCGCGATAGTGAGCTGCGGTACTTCAATAGATTCTTCTAATGCCGTACTGTTGACTGTGACTCCGGCATTGCCTGCAGGTACTTATTCAATCAATAAGACTTTACCAACAAACTATATTCCAGGCGTATCCGGACCCGGCGCAAACTTCCAGTCTTTCAACGACGCGAAGGCTGCAATGGTTGACTGCGGAATCCTTGGTCCCGTTGTGTTCGAAGTTGAGCCTAACTCTGGTCCTTACGAGGAATCGCTCAAGCTCGACAGCATCAGAGGGACCTCTTCTACCAATACGATAACCTTTATGGGTAACGGCAATACCATCAGGTTTAATCCAAATGCCGGCCAGGGTCCATCAAACTCTGAAAGGGCAGTGATTAAGCTGAATGGCGCCGACCACGTGATATTCGACAGCCTGGTTATTGATGCGAGAGGAACTTATTCATGGGGCTATGGTGTGCAGTTGATCAACAACGCCGACTCGAACATCGTTCGTAAGTCGACCATCATGGCTTCGGAAACAAGCACCTCGCAGAACTATGTGGCTGTGGTGATCAATTCCGCAGATGCAAACTCAACCACTCTTGGTGCAACGCTGTCTGACCGCAACCGCTTCGACAGAAACATCATCACCGGTGGTTACTACGGTGTTACTCTTGTGGGAAGCACCACAGATGCCATCCACAACAACGAGTTTACCAGAAACAGGGTGGAAGACTTCTATTCCGCAGGTTTCTATATCGCAGGTACTACGAACAGCCTTATTGAAGGAAACACTATCTCACGTCCATCGAGGGCTACAGTGGCTTCTTCTTCTTATGGCGTGTATGTGACCGCGGCGCCAAGCGCACGTTTGCAGATTTCGAAGAACAGGATCACTAAAATGTTTGGCGGAGCGCCATCAAGCAATGCTGACCTTTCTGCGATCTACCACAACAGCGTGAGCGCAACCCCAGGAAACGACAACGTCGTTAGCAATAACGTGATTCACGACCAGGAAGGAAATGGCGAAGTCAACGCGCTTCATAATAATGGATCGGACGCTGTGAGGTATTATCACAATACAATTTCCATCGACGATGTGGCCAATACCAGCAGTGCGGTTTCTAGAGGTTTTTACCAGGTGAACACTGCTGTGGGCATCGAATTCGTAGACAATATCGTATCCATCCGCAGGGGTGGCGCCGGAAAGAAACACGGTATCTACATTGGCGCTGCAGCCAGCGAAGTGTTCTCCGATTACAACGACATCTATATTGATGGTCCTGGCGGAAACAATTTCTTCGGTTACAGTGAAGGAGATATTGCCACGCTTGCTGAATGGCAGACCGAAACAAACTCAGATGATAATTCATTTGCAGTGAATCCGCTCTTCAAGAGTCCATCTACTGGCGATTACAGCGCAGGTCTGCAAACCATCAATGACCAGGGCACATGGGTTGGCATCACTACCGACTTCATGAACGTGAACCGCAATTTCCTTACTCCGGACATTGGCGCATACGAGTTTACACCTCTCGCTTGTGTGAATCCTCCGGTAGCCGGAACGGCTTCCGTGACTCCGAACACCAGCGTCTGTCTTGAAACACCACTTGCATTTACGCTCGACGGACACTCACCGCTTGGATCATTGGAGTTCGTATGGCAGTCTGCACCAACACCTACAGGTCCATGGACAGATATCAGCCCGGTTCTTTATTCACCAGAATTCTTCACCATTGCAGCATCCGATACATTCTTCAGGGCAGCGGTAACCTGCGGTACTGGAACTGTTTATTCAACTATCGCGGAATTGCATCTTGCTCCCGTAGTATTTGCTGGAACATACACTATCGATAACAGCCAGCCCACCACATGGCCCGGTCCTCCCGGAACTAACTTCAATTCATTCGGCGAGGCAGTTGCGGCAATGGAGTGCGGTATCACCGGCGCAGTAGTATTCAATGTACTTCCCGGCAACACGGCTGGTGTGTACAATGAGCAGGTGAGCATACCATATATCAAGAACTCATCGGCAGTAAACACTATCACATTCCAGAGTGGATCTGGTAATGCCGCTGACATCAACCTTACATATGCTTCTACAACTGCGACAGACAACTATACACTGAGGTTCGATAGCGTGAAGTATGTAACCTTCAGAAACCTCACCATCAGCTCAACCAATAACACATTCGGTAGGGCGGTTGTATTCGCAAAATCAGCTTCGTTGAACTCACTCAATAATTGTGTGGTCAACGCGCCGGTTTCTGCATTGAACACTAATTCAGTTGCAGGTGTATTCGCCGATAACCTGAAGGGTTCTTCAAATATCATCAGGAGAAACACCATCAACAACGGTTCAATGGGTATCTACTTCTCCGGATCTGGTGTAGGCCCAGGCCTCACAGGCGATCATATCATCGACAGCAACACGGTGAACAATCCGTTTGCTTACGGTATCAACGCCAACTTCCAGAAGAGAGCAAAACTGCTTGCCAACACTGTTAACCTCAGCGGCGCAGGCGCTTCGAACACGTATGGTATCTATGCCAACGAACTCGATTCATCCTACACCGTATCAGGCAACACCGTTAACATCAGCAATACTACTACTACCGTTTATGGTATCTACCTAAATAATTCCGACACCGCCCTCGGCCTGCCAAAGGCACTCACTGCTAACACAGTGACAGGCGTTACCGGAAACAGCGGTCAGCTCTATGGTATCTATGTTAACGCGTCGCCAGGCCATGAGGCTCTGAACAACGTGGTTGCACTTAGCACCAGCAACTCGACTACTTATGGTATCTATACTACCAACATCATCAAAGGCCGCTACTATAACAATAGTGTGAACGTGTTCAGCGCAACAGGTGCTGGCACCAACGTAGCAGCATACTTCAATACAAGCAATCTTGACGATCTGGCCATTCGCAACAACATCTTCTCTAACAAGGGAAGCGGTCGTGCGATGTTTGTTACACAGCCAAACCGTCCGTTTGCTTCTGATTACAACATGCTTTACGCAGCAGGTTCCGTACTCGTTCAGAGCACAAACCCTGCACTCAATTATCCCAACCTGGAAGCCTGGAGAACTGCTTCTTATTGGGATAGGTTCTCGATCGTGTACTCACCCGCATTCATGAGCAACTCCGACCTGCATCCAAACCTCAACAGTCCTGATGTTTGGGCAATGCACGGAAGAGGCGTTCAAATTCCGGGTAACGATAAGGACTTCAACAACAATCCTCGTCCAACTACACTCACTACAGGTGTACCTGACCTTGGAGCGTTTGAGTTCGTCCCCACATCGCTGCCAACCCTGCTTACACCAATTCCGGCAGGAGCGCCGGCAACAGGACTCACACAGACGTTCATGTATGGAACGGATACAGTTTCGAGAATTACATGGGGCAATAACGTGCCGCCAACAGCGGGAATGAGAAGGTATTCCGGTGTGGTTCCGACAGGTCTCGCAGGTCCGGATTCGATGTACTTCTACACCCAGATGGCAACGCCAGGTGATTACGACTATGACATGAACCTGTTATACATCGACCCATGGCAGGGCTCAATTCCTGAGCAATGGATGCTTGGTCTTGGCAGAACAACTCCGGGCAACGAGTGGGTTGTTGGTTTCAACAGCCAGGTTTCAACTCCCGCGAGAAGGATCACTCATACGAATGTGAGCTACATGGATAAGTTCACTGGTCTGATTAATCCTTTCGCTCCACCAGTGCTTCCTGACAAGGATAGCTCTAACAGGGGACGCAGGTTCTGGGTGGCCTATGCCATCAACCAGCTCAACACAAGGTCGAACCAGGAAATGGTTCTTTACCTGAGCGCTCAGGAACCGGCGAATGTAACTGTACGAATCAATGGTACAACATGGCAGCGTAACTACCTCGTTCCTGCAAACACCGTGGTGCAGACAGAATTCCTGCCGAAGGAAGGACCCGACAATGCGTTCCTCAATAATGCAGGTCAGTTCGATAGAGGTATATACATCGAAAGTGATGTGCCGATTGTAGTCTACGCGCACGCAACCGGTAGCGCCTCCTCGGGTGCAGCCATGCTATTGCCCGTAAGTACATGGGGATATGAATACAAAACCCTTGGCATTACGCAGAACTATGGAGCAAGTTCTTACTCCTACTTCTATGTGATTGCCGATAACGATAACACAGTTGTGGAGATTACCCCAACCATTGCGGTGCAGAACCCGGGTATGACACCAAATGTTCCTTTCACTGTTACGCTGAACAAAGGACAGGTGTTCCAGGTGGTTGCTTCTTCACAAACACAGGATCTCACCGGAAGCACGGTGAAATCAATTTCAAACAGCAGTGGCCAATGTTTCCCTGTTGCGGTATTCAGCGGTACAAGCCGTACAGCGCTTTCACTGCCCGGTTGCGGTAGTGGTGGTGACTTCATGATGCAACAGAACTTCCCTGCAACTGCATGGGGTAAACACTACCTCACTGCGCCAAGCTCTGCAACAACCGGAGCTGACGTACTGCGTCCGAATATTTACAGGATCGCCGTGAGGGATCCATCCACTACGGTTAAAGTGAATGGTAACCTCATCACTGCGCCGCCAATTAACGCGACGTTGATAAATAACCACTATTACCAATTCACGAGCAGCACTGCTGATTACATTGAATCAGACAGGCCGATCATGGTAGCACAATACCTCACCGGCGCTTGCTCAAGCTTTGGAGTGGGTGACCCTGAAATGATCTACATCAGCCCTGTAGAACAGGCAATCAATAAGATTGGATTCTACAGAAACGACAGGGAGAATATCCAGAAAGACTTCCTGACAATGATCATTCCTACAAACGGTCTCGCAAGCCTGGTGATTACCGATGGATTCACCGACGTGACTCCTGACCTGGTCTATCCACATCCGCAGAATGGCGCACCATCTCTCAGAGGTGTTGACTACAGCGTAGTTGTTAAGATGTGGGATGCCGGTCAGCAGCAGGTAAGAGTACAGAGCGATTCAAGCTTTACTGCGATTACCTATGGTTTGGGTAGTGTGGAAAGCTATGGTTATAATGCGGGAACTCTCGTGAAGAACATCAACGCAACAGGTAGCATCAGCAATACGCTCAATACTTCCGACGATACGAATGACTTCACTTGCGTGGGATCTTCATTCACATTCAGCGCAACACTGCAGTTGAAGCCTGAAGTGCTCACGTTCAAACTGAGTTCAGTGCCGAACCTTTCACCAAATGTGGATGTGACGCTTGTGAATCCGGAGCCTGTTGACTCGTTCATGGTTAACTGGACCAAGTTCTACATCTTCACTCTGCCGAATACTTACACCTTCAGTTCTCCTGGTATCTACCCGGTACAGATCATCTACCAACACCCGGATATTGAAGGTTGTGATAACGAAGGAAGAGACATTACTTACGTACAGGTTGTGCCTGCTCCGAAGACCAACTTCGAAATCGACTTCGCAGGTTGCGTACAGGGAACTGCACAATTCACCGGTGAAACATTCACTACAAGCGGTAGCGCAGTGAGTGAGTGGTCATGGACATTCCATAATGGAACCAGCGACGATGGTCAGACCACAACATTCACTTATCCTTCCGTTGGATCTTACGATGTAACGCTTCACACTGTAACACCTGATGGTTGTGTGGGCGACAGCACGAAGACTGTTGTAGTAAATCCGAAGCCAACCGTACAGGTAGTTTCAGATTCCATTACAGTGTGCGTAGGTTCAGATGTGACGTTCGAAATTCTCAATCCTGTTGCCGGTGTAAACTATGTATGGTACTACCTGGCAGTGGGTGGCACGCCGATCGATACAGCAACTACATTCACAGTGCCGGGTCTTGCTGGTAACGTAGAATTCTATGTAGAAGCAGTAACCGATGCGGGATGTGTGAGTGATCAACGATTGAGAGTCGTCGGTGGAGTATCCTCTACCGGAGCCACACCAGTGGTGACGGTAACGGGAACAGGTCCTGACTTCGTAACCTTCAGCTGGCAGGCGATACCCGGAGCAACCGGATATGAAGTCTCAACTGATGGTGGTACATCGTAC
>CBINHQ010000137.1:0-6287 GCA_966250475.1 uncultured Chitinophagaceae bacterium | reverse complement strand
GGCTTCAGTTGGGATTAAGCAATTGGAAAAGCTCGACTGGATAGTGGAAGAAAGAAGAAAGATTGCCCTGAAGTACAACGAGGCATTTGGCGGAATCGATTTCCTGAGACTACCAATTGAGAAGGAAGGATACTTCACGAACTATCAGTCATACAGCGTTTACCTGAAAGAGAATGCGCCTATCAGCAGGAATGAACTGATGCAGCGGCTACTCGATGCCGGAGTATCCAGCAGGAGGGGAGTAATGACCGCTCACCGCGAAACTGCTTACAAAGATGAATGTGCTGGACTCTCACTTCCCGTTACGGAAGATGCCTGCGACAGAAGCATCATACTTCCGCTGTACGTGCCAATGAAGGAAGAGGAAGTCAATGAAGTGATTGAAAAGGTAAAAACTGCTCTTTTAATTAGTCAATTAGCTAATTAGCTAATTAGTTAATTACTTAATTGGCCTGGGCTTGCTTCTTGAAGAGCATTACATATCCGCAAAGATTTTTCTTCTTCTTCTTGTTTACCTGCACGGGTTTCATCATGTGAAACTCGGAGAATTTGGGAATGTATGAATAGGAAATGATGTTGCCATCCACATCGCCCCATCTCTTTTGTTGAAAAACTACCTGGCGCTCGCTCCAGTCGTACATCCTCACCTCGTAGAGTTTTGACGTGTATTCACCAATGAATACAAACTGGTACCATGTGCCTTCGTTGAGGGGAACAACCACGGGCATTTCAAATTCGCTTTCCATGGCAATGGAAGCTTCTTTGAGAAGAACGAATCCTTCGCTCGCATAAGTTTTCTTTAAACTATCTACTTGTTTAGAAATGAATGGATCTTCGCAAGCTTTTACGCGAATGACGTCCTGCGATGAGGAAACGAAGTGCAAGGAGCACAACACGAGAGCTGAAAGGATAAGTCTTTTTATCATGGTTTTTGTAGGGAATTGGAATCGGATTTAAAATTACTTGCGAAAATAATTGCAACTAACTATAATCTGTTATTTTTTAGAATATTGAGTGAATGCCTTTTACCGGTTAAGTGCAAATCCCTAGTAAATTTCCACAAGTTTAGGACCAAATGCAAGTTAATTGATTAATTAGTTAATTAGTTAATTAGTCAATTGGCGGGATTCCTTTGGAAATAGAAAGAATTGGCTTGTTGCAAACAAGTTAGGGTAAGATCATTGATACAGACATGGTCTGGTAATGTGGTGGTGTAGTATACAACGTCGGCTACATCTTCTGCTGTGAGGGGCTTGATGCCATCGTATACACTTTTCGCAGTCGTCTCATCGCCTTTGAATCGCACGAGAGAGAATTCAGTTTCGGCGGCACCGGGATGAATTCCAGTTACCTTGATGTTATGCCGCAACAGGTCGATGCGCATTGCCTGGTTGAGTGCATTGACAGCATATTTGGTTGCGCAGTAAATGTTGCCTTTCTCATATACCATCTGTCCTGCAATCGAACCCATGTTGATGATGTGACCCTTCTTTCTTTCCGCCATCAGCTTCGATACGGCCTTCGCCACGTACATGAATCCTTTGATGTTTGTATCGATCATGGTGTTCCAATCGCTGAGGTCGGCTTCATCGAAATAATCGCGGCCGAGTGCGAGGCCGGCATTGTTGAAGAGTACGTCGATGTTTCTCCATTCACCTGAGAGGCCTGCAATGGAGCTCATCACCTTTTCTTCATCGCGTACATCGAAGGGAAGAGTGATTGCGGCGATATTGTACCTGTTCTCGAGAGTAGTGCAGAGTTGATTGAGCCTGTCTTCCCGACGAGCGTTGAGGATGAGATCATATCCGTGAGAGGCGAACTTTTCGGCGCAGGCTCTGCCGAAACCCGATGTAGCGCCGGTAATAAACACTATTGCCATTTAATTTGCTAATTAACTAATTAGCAAATTAGCTAATTATTTAATCATCTAATGAGAGTAACGGTTCCTTTTGCAAAATAGGGACGATCGAGGTAGTCGACTGCGCTAACCATCCACACGAATACATTTGTGCTCTGCGGTACGCCTTTGATCTTTCCGTCCCAGCCGTGACCGTTTGTAGTTGTCTTGAATACGAGCTGTCCCCAGCGATTGTAGATGCTGAAGGTCTTGATCTCTTTTATTCCGACGGCGATGGGTCGTATCACATCGTTGAGGCCATCATTGTTTGGAGTGAAACCGGTAGGCACAAAGATGGAAGGCTCGGTCTTGAATACTTTCACGAGAACGGTAGCTGAGTCTACGCACCCTGCTTCGTTGAAGACGCTTACCCAATAGCGAACGCTGTCGATCTCTGCACCGTAATTGCCGATTGGATTCTTGATGTTGGGATTGCTCAGGCCAATCGGAGGAGTCCATACGTAATCGGTGCCACCCTCGGCGTTGAGCTGAAGCGGCTGACCAACGATTACCATGGTGTCATTGCCTGCAAATGCAATTATCTCAGGAAGCGCGTTCACGAGAACGGTGTCATTCGTTACGCAGCCGAGGGTGTTTGGTGAAGAGAGCACGTATTCCGTCGGACCAACAGGATATGCCGTTGGCGTGAGAGTGTTTGCATTGAGCAGTGTTGAAGTAGGCGACCATGTGAACGATACGCCGTCCATCGATCCGTTAAGATATGCGGGATCACTGAAGCAGATCGTTGTGTCGGCACCCGCATCAACTACAGGATAGGGGATTGCATCGACCATAATCGTGCTGGTGGCAGAGCAGCTTCCGATGCTTGCGATGACCTGGTAGTTAGTGGCCACACCTGCAATGCCGATAGGATCTTCTAAAGAAGGATCGTTCACTGCACCTGCAGGAATCCATGCGTAACTAAGCGCATCACTGGTTATGTTGAGTTGTACTTCATCGCCAACACAAATCGTAGTATCGGGCATGGTGGTGAGTGTGACAAAGTCAACAACGCTCACTTTTACGGAATCCCTGTTGATACAACCCTGGTCGTTCAGTTCCACATAATAGGTGGTGGTGCTGGTGGGGCTCACCGTCGGAGTGCCGGTGTTAGGATTTATGATGTTTATGTTGGGCGACCAAGTGAAACTTCCAAGCCCCGATACTTGCAGTTGTACCGCATCGGGTCGGCAGATGAGCGTGTCGGCAAATCCGAGTGTGATCTCAGGCTTGTCGATGATGTTGATCGTATTGGTGACTGT
This sequence comes from uncultured Chitinophagaceae bacterium, assembly GCA_966250475.1. Classification (GTDB taxonomy): domain Bacteria; phylum Bacteroidota; class Bacteroidia; order Chitinophagales; family Chitinophagaceae; genus CBINHQ01. The sequence goes on along the minus strand of CBINHQ010000137.1, from coordinate 3,128 downwards.
CTTAGAACAACCCTTGCTGTTGGTGACTGTAAGACTGACCGTCTTCGTTCCCGGAGTCGTGTAGTTCCATGAAGGATTCTGCTCGTTGGATACATCGGAGGTGGTAGTTTCATCTCCGAAATCCCAGGTCCAGCTATCGATAACACCGTAGACTGTAGTGCTGTTATCCTGGAAATTTACAGGGTTGAGCATGCACACGCCGAGATTGGTGAATGCTGCATTGAAGCCCGGCCAAACGCCAACGATTGCAGTTGTGGAGTCGGAGCATTCCTGTCCACGATTTGTTACCAGCTTGATAGTGTAATCGCCGGGAGTGGAGAAAGTATGCACGGGCGTTTCCAGTGTGGAGGTGTTTGCAGCGCCACTTGCAGGATCGCCGAATTCCCAGTAATAAGTTTCGATGAGCGGACTCGTGCTGAGATTTGAGAAGTTCATGGTGAGTCCGTCGCAAGTAACGTATTGCGGATTTAATGTGGCGCTGGCAACCTCACAGTCGCCTGATTTAATCTGCAAATCTTTTCTTTGAATGGCGATCACTTGTCCATCCCTTATTTCACTCACGCAAACTGTGACGACATAGATGCCGACGGGAGGAGCAATGCCGGAGATAAGGCCTGTGTTATTATCGATCGTTACGCCGCTGCCGAGAGGCGAAGCGCCGCTGTAGGGGAAGGCGTACGAAACAGATGAGTATGGCGGTCCGGAGGGAGGGTTTGGTGTGGCACTGTTCGGACCAGTACCCTGACCGGGGCCTCCACCGGGAAATGCCTGGCAGAATGTATAATAGAGATCGTCGTCGGGGTCAGCATCGATAGCTGCGAAACTGTAAGTGAATGGATAGCCCGCACAGACGATCACTGTATCGGCGCCAATGAATTGAGCACTGTTGTTAATTGGTCCGTCGCTCACTACGCTGGTTCCGGGTACCTGTGCTGTGTATGTCGCGCCGATATTACTCGAACCTGCAAGATTTGAAATGCCCGCGATGCGGCAACAGCGTTGATAGGTGATTGTATAGCCAGCAGCGTTTGGAGCCAACTCGAGGGTGAATTCATAATAACCGACATCATAATGTACGATGGGAGCGTTAGTGATACACTGACCGGGTGAAACCAGTTCAAGGTTTACAATCCTCGTGAGCGGGACAATCGTCGTGAACAGTAATTCACCGGTGGCCGTATTGAATACTCCGATTGGCGCGCTGGGATCGAGCGGAGCCCCTGTTGAGTTGTGATCACGATAGAGTTTCAAAGTAACCTTGTAACTGTGGTTACCATTTGGAAGTTGCCCATTGTAAGTGTAGTATACTTCACCTCCGGTAATGTGGTTGGCGAAAACAGAAATCGAGAGAAAAAGGAATGATATGGAAGTAATGAGACGCTTCATTCGGATATCTCAGGTGGCTCAGGATTCGGTTATAAAATCAGTCAATATCCGGTTGGTGCGGTTTGCTTCTTCAAGCATTCCCATATGGCCGGATTGATGCAACACATGAATATACGATAAATCGGGCAGGTGGCATAGCGTCAGGCCATCTTGCAGGGGAACGGCTGTGTCGTGTTTACCCAGGATAAAGAGAATCGGTATTTTCATGGTTTTCAGAACATTGCTTCTATCTGGCCGCTTCATCATCGCCTCGTAATAAGAAACGAGCGCCTCGGGTGAAAAGTTGTTTCCAGCCTCAATTAACTCATCAATAACATTTGAAAAACGCGATTTTGAGCCTGGAGCAAAGAGGTTTGGGATGGAGGCCTTCAGAAATTCGTAGGCTCCATTCTTTTCAATGAATTCGATTCCCTTGCGCCTTGTGGTCTTCTTTTCTTCCGAATCGGCGTAGGCTGTGGAATGAAACAGCCCAAGTGCCCTGAATACTTCAGGGTGGGCATCGGCAAGTGCCAGCGTGATGTAACCGCCCATGCTATGCCCGATGATGATGGCCTTCTCATCATTCACCTCCGACTTCAGGAGTTGGAACATGACTTCTGCCATTCCTTCGATGGTTGTCTCGGCCAGGAGTTCAGATGCGCCACTACCGGGAAGATCAGGTACGATCAACCTGCATTTATCGGAGAGATGTGTGATTGTTTCATCCCAGATGCTGCTGGTTTCGCCAAAGCCATGGAGTAATAAAACCGGTTTGCCTTTGCCAACAGTGCGATAGAATATTTTCTTTCCTCCAATGGTGATCGTCTTTTCCATGAAGCCAGGTTTATGAGTGAGAAGTTCTTCTTCTGTTCCTTATCCGGACAAAAATATTGATAACGACAAGCAAAAGGCTTACCACCGTTGCAGCGGGAGAAAGAATGTCGCCGTTTCGTACAAAGAAAGTGTCTTTCGAACTGGTGGGAATGTTGAATCTTATCACTGCCTTGGTATCCCAGGCCTGGGGATTGATCACTCTTCCGGTTGGATCGATCACACAACTGATGCCGGTGTTCGCACTTCTTGCGATCCATCTTCTCGATTCGATGGCGCGAAGTCTTGCATACGCGAGATGCTGGCGATGTCCCGGTGTTTCGCCCCACCATGCATCGTTTGTAATCACGCAGATCATGTTCGCGCCATTGCGGAAGAAGCCACTCATGAAGTCGCTGTAGATACTTTCGTAACAAATCGCCGGCGCTACGCGAATGTTGCTGTTGGTTGCAACGAGCACGGTTCGTTCATCCTGCGGACTATATCCACCAGTGGTGCCACCAAATTTCTCGAAGAGATTGTCCATGAATTTCAGAAATCCGGGAAGCTTCTCCACGCCGGGCACGAGTTTCGATTTGTGATAGATTGAATAGGATGATGAATCGAACATCACCGCGCTGTTGTACGATTCATAATAAATACCAGGCTGCGATGCAATCTCTCTCGAGTTGATGCTGTGTTTGCCTTCGAAGAGCTGATAACCTTCCACACCTGTGAGAAGATTGATATTCGGATGTCGCCTGAGGAAACTCCACAATGGTTCATAGAATGGGTTGTCTTTTATTCCCGTTATTTCTGTTTGCAGAGGTATCGCCGTTTCAGGCCAGACCACAAGCCTTGTTTGTTGATTCATTCCCGATTCACTTAGGGCGATCAGGTTCTGCAATTGACGTTCCTCTTCTCCTGGTTGAAACTTCAGATATGGATCTACG
>CBINHQ010000136.1:0-6310 GCA_966250475.1 uncultured Chitinophagaceae bacterium | reverse complement strand
AAAGTGTTGCATGAAGAATTGCTGAAGGTGAAGCCTAACCTCACCATCAATGATTACTTCAGCGCTGGTATCGCTAATTACAGGGCGAAGGAATATCCAAGGTCCAGGGAAATCTTCTCGATTATCGCGGAGAAGTATCCTGACCAGGAATTCGGATGGGAGTGGAAGTTCAACAACGCGCAGCTCATCGATACCGTGAAGAAGGACAGCATTGCCCTTCAGGATGCGATGACGCTGTTGGAATTCGCGCAAAAGGATACGGCGAAATATTATCGTCAGATTGTGAATTCTTCTTATTTCATCGCTATTTATCACAATGAAAAAGGCGATAGAGAGAAGGCGGTTGAATATCTCAAGATCATGAAGTCAGCAACAAAGGATCCCGTGAAGGCAGCAAGTATTCAGGACAACATCGATCTTCTCACGCAGCCTGCGCAGCGGCAATCGAGTCCGCGAGGAAACGCGCAACCCAAACCAAAGGGTAAAGGCGGATAGTAAAAATCATAAATTAAAAATCAAAAAATACGAACCCCCGGTCCCGGGGGTTTTTTTATGTGATTGTTTGTCAGGTAATATGCAATCACTGTCTTATTTTTGCCCATTGGTAAAAAACTATGATCTACTTACTCCAGGGCGGTCTCGCTGCATCTGAATCAAGTTCATACCTGCCGATAGCCATACAGGTAATTTTCGCGGTGGGTCTGGTGGCCTTATTGATGATCGTTACTCACCTTCTCGGGCCAAAAAGGAAAACATCTGATAAATTGCAGACCTTTGCGAGTGGTATCGCTTCCCACGGTGACGCAAGACAGCCTATCGCGATTAAGTATTTTCTTACCGCCATATTGTTTGTGCTGTTGGATGTGGAAGTGATATTCTTTTATCCATACGCCGTCAATTTTAAGGAACTGGGATGGAGCGGTTTTTGGGCGGTTTTAATGTTCATTAGTTTCTTCCTTTGCGGCTTCGTATATATTGTGAAGAAGGGTGCGCTGAAGTGGGAAGACTAAATTTTGTTGACAGTTAGCAGTTAGCCGTCAACGTCAACTGTAAACTTATTATAATGGGACGTCCAGTATCATATAACATCACCAACAAGCCTCTTGAAAAGGGGATCACTATTGCCGATATGCCTGAAGGCCACCAGGGCGAAGGCTTCTTTACCACCAATCTGAGCAGTGTGATCGGTCTCGCCAGAAAGAACTCTCTCTGGCCTCTTCCATTCGCTACCTCCTGTTGTGGCATCGAATTCATGGCAACCATGGGTTCTCATTACGATCTCGGCCGCTTCGGCTCGGAACGTGTAGGATTTTCACCCAGGCAGTGCGACCTCCTCATGGTAATCGGTACAATCGCGAAGAAGATGGCGCCAGTGGTAAAGCAGGTGTACCTGCAAATGGCTGAGCCCCGCTGGGTGATGGCTGTTGGCGCCTGTGCAAGCAGCGGCGGTATCTTCGATACTTACAGTGTGTTGCAGGGCATCGATCAGGTAGTGCCGGTTGATGTGTATGTGCCTGGTTGTCCTCCAAGGCCTGAAGCAATCCTTGAAGGAATAATGAGAATTCAGGAACTCGTGGGCAAGGAAAGCCTGAGGCGCAGGAGCAGCGAACATTACAAGGCGCTGCTGCAGAGCTATGGAATACAATAGAATTTGAAATTTGAATACATGGTCGGAAATCCGGTCATGAAAATTTGAAAATCTTGGAACTTTCAAACGACTTCATCAAGCAGCGCATCATCGAAAAATTCGGGGATGCTAATCCTGACTTCACCGAACCTTATGGATTGCTCACGTTCAGCATTCCAAAGGATCTGAACCTGAAGTTGCTCACCTTTCTTTACGATGATCCGCAGTTGAAATTCCGCTTCCTTACCGACATCACTGCCGTGCACTATCCGAAGCAGAAGGGAAAGGAACTCGCAGTCGTTTATCATTTGCATAATCTCGAAGACAATGTTCGCATCCGCATGAAGATATTCACTGATATCAGCAAACCGGATGTATATACAGCCACCGGATTATTTTCGGCGGCTAACTGGATGGAGAGAGAGACCTACGATTTTTATGGAGTTAACTTCGTGGGGCATCCTAACCTGCGCAGGATTCTGAATGTAGATGAAATGGAATACTTCCCGCTTCGAAAGGAATTTCCACTCGAAGATCAGAGCCGCGTAGATAAGGATGATGAAATGTTTGGCCGCGGCGGCACAATCGGCTTTGGTACGGAGAAAACCGACCACGGCACCATCCTCGAGATGGATAAAGAGAATGAAGGCGATGAGATAGTTTAGTTAGCTAATTGGCTAATTAGTTAATTGATTAATTGATTTTATGGCAGAGCAGCATATCAAACTACCGGAAGGTAGCATCGAAAAAACCACAACTACGCTTAACCTGGGTCCTACGCACCCGGCCACGCACGGAGTGTTTCAAAATATTCTTGAACTGGATGGTGAGAGGATCGTTTCTGCCGAGCAAACCATTGGATACATTCACAGGGCCTTCGAAAAGATTGCAGAGCGCAGGCCTCTGTACCAGATCACTCCGCTTACTGACAGGTTGAATTATTGTTCAGCTCCCATCAACAACATGGGTTGGCACCTGACCTGCGAGAAGCTTCTCGGCGTGAAGACTCCGAAGCGTGTTGATTATCTCCGTGTCATCATAATGGAACTGGCAAGAATCGCCGATCACCTCATCTGTAATTCGATCGTAGGTGTGGACAGCGGCGCATACACCGGCTTCCTGTATGTGATGCAATACCGCGAACTCATCTATGAGATCTGGGAAGAAATCTGCGGATCGAGACTAACTACAAACATTGGCCGCATTGGTGGCTTCGAAAGAAATTTCAACGACATCGCATTCCAGAAACTCGAGAAGTTCCTGCGCGAGTATCCAAAAGTGCTGGAAGAATTCGAGAACCTGTTCACTCGCAACAGGATCTTCATGGATAGAACGATTGGCGTTGGACCGATAAGTCCCGAGCGCGCATTGAACTACGGCTTCACTGGTCCAAACCTTCGCGCGGCTGGAGTGGATTACGATGTGCGCGTGCATTCTCCATACAGCAGTTACGAAGATTTCCAGTTTGAAATACCTGTGGGAACGACTGGCGATTGTTATGACCGCTACCTCGTGCGTAACCAGGAAATGTGGCAGAGTCTGAGCATTCTCGAGCAGGCTTACCGAAAGGTGCAGGAGTTCAAAGGCGCCGAGGCTGAAGTGTATCATGCAGATGTTCCTGAGTATTATCTCCCTCCGAAGGAGCAGGTGTATACTCAAATGGAAGCATTGATCTGGCACTTCAAGATCATCATGGGTGAAGTGGAAATGCCGGCGGGAGAAGTTTACAACGCGGTTGAAGGAGCGAATGGTGAGTTGGGATTCTACCTCGTGAGTGATGGTGGAAGATCGCCATACAGGCTTCACTTCAGGAGACCCGGTTTCATCTATTATCAGGCATTCGAAGAACTGATCAAGGGATCCATGCTGAGCGATGCGATCATTGTGATGAGTAGTTTGAACCTGATCGCTGGTGAAGTGGATGCGTAATTTAAAATTGAAATTGAATAATTGATAAATCGAAGATGAGCGAGATTAAATTTTCTGAAGCGGCAATGAATGAAGTCAACAGGCTGGTGGCTTCTTATCCTGAGGGAAAGCACAAGAGTGCATTGTTGCCTGTGCTTCATCTTGCGCAGAAGGAATTTGGCGGCTGGCTCGATGTGCCGGTGATGGATTATGTGGCATCCGTGCTACGCCTCGCGCCAATAGAAGTGTACGAGGTCGCGACCTTCTACAGCATGTACAACCTGAAGCCTGTCGGCAAATACATGTTTGAAGTCTGCCAAACGGGACCATGCATGCTGAAGGGAAGCGACGACATCATCAAATACATCGGCGAGAAGCTTGGAATAAAGCCAGGCGAAACAACATCCGATGGAATGTTCACGCTGAAGACGGTTGAGTGTCTGGGTGCATGCGGTTATGCGCCGATGATGCAGTTAGGGAAAACGTATCGCGAACATCTTACAAAAGAAAGAGTGGACCAGATAATTGAAGAATGTAGAAAATTAGCTAATTGAATAATTGACTAATTAGCTAATTAAATAATTAAGTTAATGGGAAGAAAACTATTATTAGAAAAGGCAGGGGTTGAGAACATACGGGTCTTCGATACATATCGCCGCGAAGGTGGATACCGCAGCGTGGAGAAGGCATTGAAGACGATGGATCCTAACGCGATTGTGGAGGAGGTGAAGAAGAGTGGCCTTCGCGGACGCGGTGGTGCGGGATTCCCAACCGGCATGAAGTGGAGTTTCCTTGCAAAACCCGAAGGCGTTCCCCGCTATCTCGTGGTAAATGCGGATGAATCGGAGCCGGGCACATTCAAGGATCGCTACCTGATGGAGTTCATTCCCCACTTGTTGATCGAAGGAATGGTAGTTTCATCCTTCGCTCTTGGAAGCAACAGATCATACATCTACATACGTGGAGAATATGCCTGGATCGTCGACATTCTCGAACAGGCAATTCAGGAAGCAAAGAACAACGGATTTCTCGGCAAGAACATACTTGGCTCAGGATTCGATTGCGAAATTTTTGTGCATCGTGGTGCAGGTGCGTACATCTGCGGAGAAGAAACTGCGTTGCTCGAATCTCTCGAAGGCAAGCGCGGCAATCCGAGGATCAAGCCTCCGTTCCCAGCCGTGAAAGGACTTTGGGATTGTCCGACTGTGGTCAACAACGTTGAGACCATTGCTGCAGTTGTACCAATCATCAACGAAGGCGGAGAAGAATACGCGAAGATTGGAATTGGAAAATCAACCGGCACCAAACTCATTTCCGCTTGCGGAAACATCAATAAGCCGGGCGTGTACGAAATAGACATGACTATTTCCGTTGAAGAATTCATCTACAGCGATGAATACTGCGGCGGCATAGCAAATGGAAGAAGACTTAAGGCTTGCATTCCCGGCGGATCTTCGGTTCCCATCATTCCAGCAAACCTGTTGCTGAAGACAGCAAAGGGTGAAACAAGAATGATGACGTATGAAAGCCTCGCCGATGGCGGATTCCAGACCGGCTCGATGATGGGTTCTGGTGGTTTCATAGTGCTCGACGAAGACCAGTGCGTTGTGAAGCATACTTACACACTCGCGCGCTTCTACAGGCACGAGAGCTGCGGGCAATGTTCACCTTGTCGTGAAGGAACGGGATGGATGGAAAAGATCCTTCTCAACATTGAAACAGGAAAAGGAAAGATGAGCGATATCGATCTTCTCTGGGATATACAAAGAAGGATAGAAGGAAATACGATTTGCCCGCTCGGCGATGCGGCTGCATGGCCGGTAGCCGCGGCGATCAGGCATTTCAGGGATGAGTTTGAATGGCATGTAATGAACCCGGAAGAGAGCCAGAGAAGGAATTACGGGCTGGCGCATTATGCCGATCCGTTGAAGACAACAGAACCGGCATAAGAGTAAAAGATCACTTTTGAATTTTCAATGATGGCTGAAGAAAATAAATTATTCAAGGTAACGATCGACAACATCACGATCGAGGTTCCACCGGGAACAACGATCCTCAATGCCGCAAGACAGATCGGCGGCGATGTTACCCCTCCTGCAATGTGCTACTACAGCAAACTGCAGGGAAGCGGCGGTAAGTGCAGGACCTGCCTCGTGGAAGTTGCCGCAGGCTCCACCGCCGACCCGCGACCGATGCCCAAGCTCGTTGCAAGCTGCCGCACCAATGTGATGGACGGAATGATCGTGAAAAACATCACCAGCGAACGAGTGCTCGACGCAAGAGATGGTGTTGTTGAATTCCTCCTCATCAATCACCCTCTCGACTGCCCCATCTGCGACCAGGCCGGCGAGTGCGATCTGCAGGACCTGAGCTACGAACATGGTAATGAGAAGTCGAGATTCGATTTCAGGAAGAGAACTTTCGAGAGAGAAGATATAGGCCCATACATACAATTGCATATGACGCGTTGCATTCTTTGCTATCGCTGCACTTATGTTGCCGATCAACTTACTGATAACCGTGTGCATGGAATTCTCGATCGCGGCGACCACGCAGAGATATCAACCTATATCTCGAAAGCAATCGATAACGATTTCAGCGGAAACATGATCGACGTTTGCCCCGTTGGCGCGCTTACCGACAGAACATTCCGCTTTAAGAACAGGGTATGGTTCACCAAGCCCGTTGATGCACATCGCGACTGCCCCAACTGCTGCGGGAAGGTCGCTCTCTGGAGCCGCGGCGATGAGGTATTGCGCGTGACCGTGAGAAAGA
>CBINHQ010000135.1:0-6323 GCA_966250475.1 uncultured Chitinophagaceae bacterium | reverse complement strand
GAACAGCATGGTGGTTGAATTGTATCCCGGTACGAATGTGTATGCATACGGATCCACAACTTACTCAAGCGTGACAAGCTTTCTGAATTCCTATGTGGGAATGCCATTTGGAAGCCTCGTGGGCAAAGCATACCAGCGCGACTCTGCAACAGGGCAGATCCTGCTGGGACCAAACAATCTTCCTTTGTACACGGATGCCACACATAATTTCGGAAGCGTGTTACCCGATTTCACTGGCGGTTTCCAAAATACATTCAGGATATTCGGATTTGAATTGAGTGCGATGATTGACTACCAGTTTGGCGGTCAGTTCTTCAGCCGCTCCAAGATGCTGCTTGCTAAGACAGGTATGGCTCCTGAAACAGCAGCGATCAATGAGAACGGAATGAATGTGAGAGATCCTCTCGCCGATGGTGGTGGTGTGCGTGTGGTTGGAATATCTGCTGCAACAAAGCAACCCGTAGACACTTACGTTGACGCACGTGCATACTTCCGCACAACGCTCGGCACACACGTATACGAAGAATGGTTATACGATGCCTCTTATATTAAGTTGAGGGAGATCAGGCTGGCATACACCTTCGACAAATCAAAGTTGGGAAGACTACCGATCCGGACGATTACTGTCGCGCTCATCGCACGCAATCCTGCAATGATCTGGCAGAAGGCGCCAAAAGGATTGGATCCTTCAGAACTGTCTACAGGCGGTCAATCGATAAGCTGGTATGAATCAGGACAGGCCAACACCGTGCGATCTTACGGAATCAACCTTAACATTAACTTCTAAACGAAAAGTATGAAGAGGATAATATTATTCTTTGTTGCTGGTTTCGTAATGGCATCATGCAACAAATTCGACGAAGACATAAACACAAACCCCAACCTTCCAAGCAAGGCTTCGGGTACACAGTTGATCGCGAACGCAGCTCTCTTCCTCCCCGGACTAAGTTCAAGCCCGCAAGGTGAGTTCTTCGCGCAATATCTTGCAGAAACACAATATCCCGGCGCTTCGCTCTATCCCGATGGGGGAACTAATTTTTACGGCCTCTACCAGGGACCGCTGATGAACCTCCAGAGTGTGCTCAATTCTGAACTCACTCCAACCGATGGCCCGGTAGAGAATCAGCGTGCGGTTGCGAAAATTCTGAAGGCTTATTTCTTTTGGCACATTACCGATCGCTGGGGCGATGTGCCATACAGCGAGGCTTTGAGAGGCTCTGAGGACTTCACTCCGAAGTACGACAGGCAGCAAGCGATTTACGACAGCATCTTCAAATTGTTGTCAGAAGCAAATGCCATGATCGTTCCGGGAAACATTACCAATGACATCATCTACAATGGCGACATCACGAAGTGGCAGAAACTTGGTAATTCCATTCACATGCTCGCAGCACTCAGGCTTTCAGAGGTAAATGAAACCAAAGCAAGCTCCGAGTTCAACAATGCACTCGCAGCAGGTGTGATGACAGCAAACAGCGGCAACCTCGTGTTCAAGCATCTCTCAAATGCACAGAACCAGAATTACTGGTACGGTCAGATTGAAGTGCAGAACCGCGAGTGGTGGGCACTCACTGAAACATTGGTGGATTACATGAAACCCCTCGATGATCCGAGATTGCCGGTCTACGGCCAGCAGACAAGCGGAGGCGAATATGTAGGTCTCGAATTTGGAACAACAGTCGGTCTTCCAAATACTACAGGAGTTTCGCTGTTGGGCACTGCCTTGTTTGAGCAATCATCGCCTGTTTATCTCGTCACCTATCCCCAGGTTTTGTTTGCAATGGCAGAGGCGGCGAAACGCGGATGGATTCCCGGCGGTGATGCTGTAGCACAACAACACTACGAAGAAGCCATCAGGCAATCCTTCCTCATGTGGACGGGCAGCGATAGCGGACATGGCGCCTTCATTGCACAAGCGGGAGTTGCGTATGTGCCTGCCGATGCGATTGAACAAATAGCAATGCAACGTTATGTCCATCTTTTCATGCACGGCTACGAAGCATGGGCAGAATGGAGAAGAACAGGCTTTCCTGACAATTTTGTAGAACCAGGAGGAAGAGCAGTTCCCCTGCGCAATGCATATCCCCCGAATGAAGTCTTCTTAAATGCCGAGAATTATGAAGAGGCAGTTCAGACTCAGTTTGGAGGTAATGATGAGATTTATGGGAAGGTTTGGTGGGATGTGGATTAGTTGAGCGTGGACAAACTTGCCCTGACGAAAGTAAGGGTTAACCGTGGACAGTTGACCGTTGACCGTTGACCGTGGACGAGCATAATAAGGTAAGACGGGAATATGGCTTAAGGCAATTGTAGATTTGTTATGAATGCTTATGATTTGATTCTTATCAACGCAATTCACAACTCTGCGTATAATGGCCCCGCGGTCAACTGTCAACGGTCAACGGTCAACTTCTTATCTTCTATTCCTGAAAAACTCCTTCATCAACCCCGCGCACTCATCCTGTAACACCCCTCTCGTCAATTCAGTCTTCGGATGAAATGGCCAGTTGGCTGCCGTAGTGCGGCGATAACCGTTCTTTTCATCTTCCGCGCCGTAGATCACACGACCAACCTTGCCCCAGTAGAGCGCGCCTGCGCACATGAGACAAGGTTCCACCGTGACGTAGAGCCTTGCTTCAGGTAAATATTTACTTCCAAGAAAACTGAATGCGGAAGTGAGTGCAATCATCTCCGCATGGGCCGTGGGGTCCTTTAATTTCTCCGTCATGTTGTACCCTCGCGCGATTACCTTTTCATCCAGCACAACGATCGCTCCTACCGGCACTTCTTCCTCCTCGAACGCACGACGAGCCTCCTTCAGCGCAAGCATCATGTAGTATTCATCGGTCATGGAGCAAAGGTAGTGGAGTTGACCATTGTCAAGCTTGCCCTGACGTAGGTCAGAAGCCTGCCCCGATGAAAACAGGGTTGACCATGGGAAAACAGTTATGAGTTATAGATTATGAGTTATAAGTATTTTCGAATTGAGGATATTTCGCTAAATCAGATACCTTCAGTGGAAAGCACCCATAACTTATAACCCATAACTCATAACGCTGCAGAGACGGTCAACGGTTTACGATCAACTCCCCAATCCTCCGTCTGCCGCATAACTTCTCGCCTTCTGTCTTCCTCTTTCCATGTATTCGCCTGCTTCTTCGGCGAGGTCGTCGGCTTTACTGGAGAGTGAATCGATCATGTCGTTGAATTTTTCCTTTAATTCCCTGCCCCTGCGGGAGATGCGGTCACGGGTGATCGTTCCCTTGTCTGGTGCAAAAAGCACTCCTGCGAGCAATCCCGCAGCGAATCCTACAAAAAGCTTAGTCATAATTTAAATTTTACGGGTGATCAATGCCAATCATGCTTAAAATATCATGCCATTACATAATTAACTAATTAGCTAATTAGGTAATTGGTTTTCCTTACTTTTGCGCAATTTGTTTTTCCCCAACTAAACAGCGAATGCCTAAAGACACTTCAATTAAATCCGTGCTAATCATCGGGTCAGGGCCTATTGTGATCGGCCAGGCCTGCGAATTCGACTATTCCGGCACCCAGGCAGCCCGCAGCCTGCGCGAAGAAGGAATAAAAGTTATATTGATAAACAGTAACCCCGCCACCATCATGACCGACCCCATGATGGCGGATAAAGTCTATCTCCTTCCCCTCACCATCGAAAGCATTGAGCAGATCCTGGACGAAAACAAGATCGATGCCGTGCTGCCTACTATGGGCGGACAGACTGCACTCAATCTCGCCAAAGAGGCCGAAGACCTCGGCATCTGGGAGCGTTATGATGTGAGGCTGATAGGAGTTGACATCAAGGCAATCGACAAGGCTGAAGACAGGGAAAAATTCAGGCAATGGATGATCGAACTGGGCGTGAGTGTGGCTCCTGCGAAGACGGCCAACTCCTTCCTCGAAGGAAAGGAATTTGCGCAGCAGATCGGCTTCCCCCTCGTTATTCGTCCCTCTTTCACGTTGGGTGGAACAGGTGGCGGATTTGTACATGATAAAAACGACCTCGACGAAGCGCTGAACCGCGGATTGCAGGCATCGCCCATTCACGAAGTGCTTGTGGAAAAAGCTGTGCTTGGCTGGAAGGAATTCGAGCTTGAACTCCTCAGAGACGCCAACGACAATGTGGTCATCATCTGCAGTGTGGAGAATTTCGACCCCATGGGTATTCACACAGGCGACTCGATCACAGTAGCTCCCGCTATGACGCTCAGCGATACCGCCATGCAGCTCATGCGCAACACGGCGATAAGGATGATGCGCAACCTCGGCAACTTCGCCGGCGGATGTAACGTGCAGTTCGCATTGAATCCCGATACGGAAGAAATCATCGCGATTGAAATCAATCCAAGGGTGAGCCGCTCTTCAGCGCTGGCATCCAAAGCTACAGGCTATCCCATCGCAAAGATTGCCGCAAAGCTCGCGATAGGTTATACACTCGACGAACTCAAGAATCAGATTACAGGTACTACCTCTGCATATTTCGAACCCGCACTTGACTATGTGATTGTGAAGATTCCACGCTGGAACTTCGACAAGTTCAAAGGAAGCAACGACGTGTTAGGACTACAGATGAAGAGCGTGGGAGAAGTGATGGCAATCGGGCGAAGCTTCACCGAAGCAATTCAGAAAGCCTGCCAGAGCCTGGAAAACGATGCAGTGGGTCTCGGATACTATGGCAAGAGCATGATGCCTGCCGAAGAGCTTCTCGAATACATCAAGACTCCAAGATGGGATCGCATCTTCCGAATCAAGGATGCGCTGATGGCTGGAATTTCCGTTGGCACAATCTCTAAAGTGACGAATGGCATCGACCGATGGTTCCTCTTCGAGATTCAGAAGATTGTAAACATCGAGAAAGAAATTGCGAAATACGATCTTGAATCACTTCCCGTCGAATTATTGCGCGAGGCCAAGGTGAATGGATTCAGTGATAAACAAATCAGCAAAATACTCGGTAAGGGAACCGAAGAAGAAGTCTACGAGAAACGCACCGCCGCGGGAATAAACCGCGTGTTCAAGATGGTGGATACGTGCAGCGCAGAGTTCGAAGCAAAGACACCTTATTTCTATTCGACCTTTGAAGAACATCCAAAAGATCTCAGTTCAGGTAAGCCTATCTCACTGTCAAACGAATCAAAAGTATCAAACAAGAAGAAGATCGTCGTGCTAGGTTCCGGTCCTAATCGCATCGGGCAGGGAATTGAATTCGATTACTGCTGCGTGCACGGTTTGCAAGCCATCAAAGAAAGCGGATACGAAGCGATCATGGTGAATTGCAATCCCGAAACTGTTTCCACCGACTTCGACATCGCCGATAAACTCTACTTCGAGCCGGTTTATTGGGAGCATCTCTGGGACATCATCATGCACGAAAAACCGGAAGGCGTGATCGTGCAGCTTGGAGGACAAACCGCATTAAAACTTGCTGAATTCCTGCACAAGAAAGGCATTCCCATCATTGGTACCTCATACGACAGCATGGACATTGCCGAAGACCGGGGAAGGTTCAGCGACAGGTTGAAGGACCTCGGCATACCCTATCCAGACTACGGCACAGCTTACGATGTGGATGAAGCATTGGCCGTTGCTGGCAAGGTTGGATATCCCGTGCTCGTGCGGCCCTCGTACGTTCTCGGTGGTCAACGCATGCGCATCGTGATCAACGACGAAGAACTGGAAAAGGCAGTGGTCAGCCTGCTCAGACACATCCCCGGAAACAAGATCCTCATCGACCACTTCCTCGACAGGTGCCAGGAAGCAGAGATCGACGCGATCTTCGACGGCGAGAATTTTCACGTGATGGGAGTGATGGAACACATCGAACCCGCGGGCATTCACAGCGGCGACAGCAATGCAGTGCTCCCACAGTTCAACCTCTCTCCACTCATTGTGCAGACGATGGAAGAATACGCGGAAAAGATCGCGCGTGAACTCAAGATCAAAGGCCTCATCAACATTCAATATGCAATCAAAGATGGCAAGGTATATGTGATAGAAGCAAATCCGCGTGCTTCGCGAACCACGCCATTCATCGCAAAAGCATATCAGATCCCGTACCTCAACATCGCCACAAGGGTGATGATCGGCGACAAGAAGCTGAGCGATTTCAAATTTGTGAAGAGACTGAAAGGTTTTGCTATAAAGGAACCCGTATTCAGCTTCGAAAAATTCCCGGGCGTGAGCAGGGAACTTGGACCCGAGATGAAATCAACCGGAGAGGCAATACGCTTCATCGACAGCCTGCGCGACCCTTATTTCAGGCAATTGTATCGTGAGAGAAGCATGTACCTTTCGAAGTAATT
>CBINHQ010000134.1:0-6331 GCA_966250475.1 uncultured Chitinophagaceae bacterium | reverse complement strand
TCGAATTATCTTCTGAATTCATACGACAAGGAATCATCACCACATAATATATATGTATGATGATTTTTCTCACCACCCTTGTACATGTTTAGCCGGATGGAGAAGCCGGTTTGCACAAAACCATTAATTTTAGAACCCTAAAGACTAAAGTATGAAAATGATAAGGACCTTCCTGGTAAGCGTATTCGTATTTATTTCCTCTGTTGTGATGGCGAACGAGGGCATGTGGTTACCTCTGCTCCTGGGCCAACTGAATGAGAAAGAGATGAAGAGCATGGGAATGAAGATCAGCGCCAAAGATATTTACAGCGTAAACTCCGGCAGCCTGAAAGATTCCATCGTGAGTTTTGGCGGATTCTGCACAGGCGAAGTAATTTCCATGCAGGGCCTTCTTCTCACCAACCACCACTGTGGTTTCGGTTCGATTCAAAACCACTCTACTTTAGATAATAATTATATCCGTGATGGATTCTGGGCCCGCAACCACGCGGAGGAAATTCCCAACCCCGGACTGTTCGTCACCTTCATAGTAAGAATCGAAGACGTGACGAAGCAGGTACTGAACGGTGTGACCGTTGACATGAAGGAATCTGAGCGGCAGTCAATCGTAGATAAGAACATTGCTCAGGTGAGAAAGAACGCTAAGAAAGAAGATTACCAGGAAACCTTCATCAGGGGATTCTTCGAGGCGAATCAATATTATATGTTCGTGACGGAGACTTATCGCGATGTGCGCCTGGTGGGTGCGCCGCCTTCTTCGATCGGCAACTTCGGAAAGGATACTGACAACTGGATGTGGCCACGCCATACCGGCGACTTCTCCATGTTCCGCATCTATGCCGGAAAGGACAACAAGCCTGCTCCCTATTCGAAGGATAATGTGCCTTACAAGCCAAAGAGGGCTTTGTCGATTTCACTCGATGGCACCTCACAGAACGACTTCACCATGGTGTTCGGTTTCCCGGGCCGCACGATGGAGTATCTTCCTTCAATAGCTGTGCAACAGATCGTGGAGGTGAGCGATCCCGCGAAGATTGCCATTCGCGACAAGGCAATGAACGTGATCGATGGTTACATGCGCAAGGATGAGCAGATCAAGATCCAATACGCAGCGAAATACGCGAGTATTTCAAACGCATGGAAGAAATGGCAGGGAGAGATCCTTGGTCTTACACGCACCAAAGCTGTTGATAAGAAGAAGGCTTACGAAGCAACCTTTCAGCAGCGCGTGAACGCAAATCCGCAATGGAAAACAGCTTATGGAGATATTCTCTCCAGGTTTGAAACCGCATACACAGCGATCAAGCCATACAGTCTCGCGAGAGATTATTTCAACGAAATTTTCAGTAAGATCGAACTGTTTGCCATCGCGAGCCAACTGAACAGCCTTGTTACCTTCTATGAAAGAGACGGCGAAAAAGGCTACCAGCAACGCCTTGCACAGGTAAAAGAAAATCTCGAAGAAACTTATGGAGAATTCAACGCGGAAGTAGACCGCAAGGTGTTCGAGGCGCTGATTCAAATGTATGTGGAAGACCAGGAAGATGCATACATCGCTCCCGGCATCAAACAAATGCTTTCAGACGTCGGCGGCAGCTATTCGAAACTTGCAGAATCGATTTATAACAAGACTTCGGTTGATGATAAGTCAACACTTGCCATGCTCGACAAGCCCGCAACTGATGTGGTCGCTTCTCTGAAGTCTGAACCCGCTCTGGAACTTTACAAGACTCTCATTCAGCATTACCAGACATCGGTTCAACAGAAGTACAACGAGATCCAGACTGAATTAAACCAACTGCAGCGCATATACATGAAGGCGCAGATGGAAGTGATGAAGGAGAAGAAGTTTTATCCCGATGCAAACAGCACGCTGAGGGTTACCTACGGAAAGGTAGATGGCTACAATGCGCGCGACGCGGTGAAATACGATACCCACACTTACCTCGATGGCGTGATGGAAAAATATGTGCCAGGCGATTACGAGTTTGATGTGCCCGAGAAACTGCAGGAGCTTTATAAGAAGAAGGATTACGGCCAGTATGGATCGAACGGAAAGATGCCAGTTTGCTTCATCGCCTCCAACCACACCACTGGCGGTAACTCAGGAAGTCCGGCGCTCGATGCCTGGGGTAACCTGGTCGGCTTGAACTTCGACCGCGTATGGGAGGGAACAATGAGTGATATCAACTATGATCCTTCCATTTGTCGCAATATCATGGTCGATATTCGCTATGTGTTATTCATTGTCGACAAATATGCCGGCGCGAACCATCTCATCAAAGAAATGAAGCTGGTTCATCCCAAAAAGAAAAAGTAATTGCCGAAAATGCGTTGGGGTTCCCGGAACATGATCTCCGGGAACCCTTTATTTTGTCGCAAATCGCTCTGGAAGCGGGAATTATAGGGCCTTCGCCGGGATTTTAGTGAAAGTTTCTAACGAGATTTCCCCTATTTTTGCCATCCGTTTTTTAAACCCTACATATTAATATGTCAGTCATTCAACAGATACAGGAGAAATATGCGAAGCTGATGGCGGTAATCATCGCTATCGCTTTGATCATATTCGTAGTCATGCTCGCGTTTGAAAATGGCGGTAGCCTGTTTCAGGGCACCAACTCCACCACAGTCGGCACAGTGAATGGTACCAAGATCGACTTCCTGGATTTTCAATCAAAGGTTGACCTGAACGAGAATAATCTGAGGCAACAAGGATTCACCACCGGATCAGCGCTTCAGCAACAAGCCATCGAGAATGCATGGAACCAGGAAGTGAACCGCATTATCCAGGAAAAGGAATTTAAGAGACTCGGGATCACAGTTGGCAAGCGCGAGCTTGGCGACATTCTCTACGGGCCCAATGCACCGCAGGATCTTAAAGCAGGCTTCACGGATTCAACAGGTTTTTACAACGCGGCAATGGCTAAGCAACAGATCGATGCCATTCTTAGCAGGAAGAGCGGAAACGAACAGGAGATGGCACAACGTGATCAGGTTGCCGCATACATCGATTATCTGGAAGATCAGAGGAAGACTGAGAAGTATAATTCATTGTTTGCAAACAGCTCAAACTTTCCAGCATGGTTCATTGAGCAGCAGAATGCAGACAACAGCAAGATTGCTTCTATATCATTTGTTCGCGAAACATACGCGAGCATTCCCGACAGCACAGTGCAGATATCTGACAAAGAAATCAAAGATTACATCAACAAGCATAAGGACGATTATAAGCAAGAAGAATCCAGAAGCATTGCATATGCGGCGTTTTCGGCACTGCCCACCGCAGAAGACAGCATGTTGACGAGAGACAGGATTGCGCAGCAGATTGCAGAGTTTGATTCGGCGCAGGATATTAATCGCTACCTCGCCTCACAAGGCGTAAGGACATATTACGATGGATTCATCAATGGCAACAGGATTCAAATCCCTGTAAAGGATTCAATCTTCAACATGCCTGTAGGAAGCGTGTATGGTCCATACCTCGATGGTAACTCATACGCGATCGCGAAGCTGGTTGCAAAGAGAAATCAGCCCGACAGCGTGAGTGTTCGTCACATTCTTATTTCAACTTCACAAAGAGATCCGCAGACTGGACAGATGTTCCCGGTTCGCGATTCTGCTTCTGCGTACAAGCTTGCCGACAGCATTCGCAATGCCATCAGAAACGGATCAAACTTCGATACACTTGCAATTCAGTTCTCCGAAGACCCTGGAAAGAATGACCAACAGACTGGCGCATACACAGGGGGAAAGTACAACCAGGTAGAGTCGGGTGCGATGGTTCCGGAGTTCAACGATTTCATCTTTGGAAATCCCGTTGGCTCCAAGGGAATCGTGAAGACAGAATTCGGCTTCCATTATATTGAAATTCTCTCTCAGAAAGGAAACTCTCCTGCATACAAGATCGCGTATCTCTCCCGCCCGATCGAGACGAGTATGGAAACGGAGAATAACGCGCAGAACGAAGCAACAACCTTTGCAGCGGAAAGCGATGACATGAAATCTTTCGATGCAAACATTGAAAAGCTTCGTGCGAGAGGGATCAACAAAAATATTGCGATCGACATCAGACCTAATGCTTACGACATTCAGGGCCTCGGCTCTTCAAGGGCATTTGTGAGGAAGATCTATGAGGCAGATAAAGGCGACATTCTCGAACCAGAGAAAGTTGGTTCGAACTGGGTTGTTGCGATTGTGACAGAAGTTAATGAAAAAGGAACGATGAGTGTGGAAAAGGCAAGACCACTGATTGAGCCCCTGTTAAGAAACAAGAAGAAAGCAGAGATGCTGACAACTAAGATTGGAAATGCGACAACTCTCGAAGCGGTTGCGGCTGCCCTTGGCGGAAAGACCATCGAGACTGTAGACACTTTGAGAATGACCGGAGCGCAGAATCCATCTGCAGGTTCGATCGCATCTGAGCAAAAGGTAATCGGCGCGGCATTCAACCCGGCTAACAACGGAAAGGTTTCCGGCGTGATTGCGGGTAGCAGCGGTGTTTATGTGATCCGGGTTGATAATGTTTCAACAACTCCGATTGCATCAGCAAACGTGGAAGAACAGAGAAAGACAAGATATCAGCAGGCGAAGCAGCAGGCAATGTATAGCAGTCCGATACAAGCAATTCGCGAAGCCTCAACGATTAAAGACAGAAGGACAAAGTTCTTCTGATAAACCAATACTAATTGTGCAGCAGCCGCCCACCTGGGTGGCTGCTTTGTTTTAAACCATAGCCGCGGGATTTTGTTATTTTTACATGAATGTTATGAGCGATCCAATTGTAAATAAAGTAGCAGCCAGCGGACTGATTACGATCAATCCCGAGGAATATTTCCCAAAAGGCGAGATGGTGGTATTCGACCTGAAGGATTATCTTTTCATGGGCCTCATTTTAAAAGAAAAGGATTTTCGCGAGGCGCTGAAGAATCTGGACTGGTCGCAGTACCGAGATAAGAATGTGGCGATAACCTGCACGGCCGATGCGATAATACCTGTGTGGGCGTACATGCTCGTAGCCTCCTATCTTGAGCCCGAGGCAAAGGAGATCGTACTGGGTGATGAAAAAGAATTGCACAGGAGAATTTTCCTTAAGAACCTTTCTACCATCGATCCGTCTCAATATACTGACAAAAGAATTGTAGTAAAGGGTTGCGGCGAAGTGCCTATCGAGGATTATGTCTACCTTGAAATCACCAGGCTGCTTCGACCTGTTGCGAAGAGTATCATGTACGGCGAACCTTGCAGTACGGTTCCAATCTTCAAGAAGAAATAGCTTGAAGAGAATGCATTCAGAGGAAAGAAGATTCACCGGTCTCACAAACTTCACGAACCAATAAGCAGCGTTAAGGCATTAGTCAGCGGAAACTGGCTCAAAAATCGCATTGATCGATAAAAACATTGCTGTTGAACAAACCTCAAAACAATTCTGTGGAGGCGGAGCCAGGCGTGCGGCCAGGTGTGATGGGAATGGTGACGGGTGCATTCAGGGTGTTGAAAAGAAACGACCCGCTAAGGTTGGCCGGCGCCACGGCCTTCTTCACCAGCTTTGCGTTGCCGCCGATTGTGATCATTCTCTTCCAGATCTTCAGTCTTTTCCTTGGCGAAAAAGAATTTGGAGGAGAGATCCGCGAAGTGCTGGTCGCCACGTTTGGACAGGAAGGTTCAATGCAGATTCGTGCAACGATACGCGGAATGCGAAGGGCGGCGTCCGATCCATATGTAGCGATTGGTGGGTTCTTATTCTTAATATTCATTGCTACCACGCTTTTTACTGTCATCAAGAACAGCCTGAATGATATCTGGAACATCAGGATAGCAGACAGGCCTGGCATTTTATTCAATCTTAGTTCGAGGGCAAGAGCGTTCATCGTCATTTTACTTACAGGGTTATTGTTTCTAGCCTCAATCTTCATTGACAGTGTGGGTGTATTAGCTGGCGACCAGATAAAGAGTGTATGGCCAACGGCGGGAAAATATTTCAAGGGTATTTGGAGCGAACTTGCGGGAGTGATTGTGGTGATTACATGGTTTGTGGTTTTGTTCCGTTTTCTTGCAGATGGAAGACCGGGATGGAGAGCCTGCATTGTCGGAGGCATACTGACGGGCGTTTTGTATTCGGCGGGTAAATTGGGCATTTCGGCCATGTTGAAGAATAGCAATATTGTGAACATTTATGGCGCATCGGCTTCGATTGTGTTGATTTTGTTGTTTGTGTTTTATTCATCATTCATTCTTTATTATGGTGCGGCGTTCATTAAGGTCTATTCGGGGAATGAAGAAGGGGTTAAGCCGGGGAGGAAGGCGTTTAGGTATGAAGTGCAACAGGTGGAAT
>CBINHQ010000133.1:0-6351 GCA_966250475.1 uncultured Chitinophagaceae bacterium | reverse complement strand
CCATGGGAAATGGTTTGGTCAAAGATAGTGGAGGAGAGGAAAAAGCCAATGGAGATGAGGGATGAGGGATGAGAGTTGGGAGATAAGAACCTTAGTGTTAAAGACTATTTTGTATTTACAAGTACTATTTAACTCAAAGTCTCACATCTCTCATCTCTCATCTCTCATCCCTCATCGTATCTCTCCCACGTAATTTACCTACTAGCCATCCTCCATCTTTCTCCTATCTTTCCCTCCTAATTTCCTGTCCCGTGAAAACACCCACCATGTTTTTCATGATGCTGGCAATTTGCCGCATCGCCATATCACAACCACTAGCCGACACCGGATCTCTTGTCCCGCAGAAAGAGAACATCATCACCGAGTCCACCGTCATTAAGATCGAAAACCTAGGTTCAAGGATCAACACGAATCTTCCTGAACTGCGACCAACTGTCTCGGCAGACGGAAACATTCTCTTCTTCATCGTAGAGAATCATCCGAGAAATACCAATTACAATTATGTAAGAAACTCGCAGGACATCTGGTATGCGATCCGCGATGAGAACGGCGAATGGAGCGAGGCCTACCACATGGGTTACCCACTTAATACCTATCATTACAATGCAGTGTTTTGGATTTCCCCCGACAACAACCGTATTCTCATCCGCAATGCATTCATCGATGGAGATTACGTAGGAAACGGAGTTAGCATGAGCTATCTCGACAGGGATGGATACTGGAGCAAACCACAGATGCTGAAGATTAGAAACTATCACAAATATGACAGAGGAATGCAGAACGGCGCATCTATGGCGCATGACGGTCAGACCCTTCTTCTTTATATGTCGGAACAGAAAGGCGGATACAACAACGACATCTACGTTTCCTTCCTGCAACCCGACACCACATGGTCGGAACCCAAATCGCTTGGCAAGAAAATCAATCTTCCAAAGTTCAATGAGATGACTCCTTACCTCGCAGCCGATGGTGTGACGCTGTACTTCAGCAGTGACAGGCCAGGTGGGCTTGGCGACAACGACATCTGGATGGCGAAGCGACTAGATGGCAGTTGGGAGAAATGGTCAGATCCCGTCAATCTTGGAAGTCCTATCAACACAGAAGACTGGGACGCATTCTTCACATTGGACGCAGGTGGAGAATACGCATACATGAGCAGCAGCCTCGAAGGTTACGGAGAGTCTGATATCGTTCGCGTAAAACTTCTCGAGCGGGAACGACCCGATCCTGTCCTCCTAGTAACCGGAAATGTGTTCAACTCGAAGACGAACGAGCCGCTCAGCGCATCGTTGATTTACGAGATTCTTCCCAATGGTGAGATTGCAGGCAATGCAATTTCGAATCCCGAAGATGGCTCGTTCAAGATCGTGCTTCCGTACGACAAGAACTACATGATTCGCGCGAGCGCCGATAAGTTCTTCGCTCAATCGGAAAACCTCAACCTCGACTCACTCGTAAAGGCAGGATACAAAGAAATTCACCGCGACCTCTACCTCGTGCCGATTGAGATAGGTCAGGTAGTGCGACTGAACAATGTATTCTTCGACTTCGATAAATGGGATCTTCGTCCGGAATCGCACCTGGAGTTGAACCGCGTGGTTAAGCTCTTGCAGGAAAACCCGGCGATTGTAATCGAGATGAGCGCACACACTGACAGCTATGGATCCGATGAGTACAATTTCAAACTGAGTGATAATCGTGCGAAGTCGGTCATGGATTACATTTTGTCGAAGGGAATCTCTCCAGACAGGATCAGTTCACAAGGTTACGGTGAAACGAAGCCCGTCGCGCCGAATGATACCGATGAGAATCGCCAGCTAAACCGAAGAGTAGAGTTCACGATCCTGAAGAATTAGCAAAAGAGTTCATATTCTTCTGGCGAATTGCATGCCGGCAAGCTTTGGATCATCGAGTCCCTTCTGCTGTATCAGCACCTTGAAACGCTTGCCCATTTCCGAGAGGAATTTGTAGAGGAGTACGATGTCATCTTTCCTGGCTGAGGGATCATCCTTCATTTTAATTTCTACTTCGCGTAAGTGATTGGTGAGGCCGAGTCCGAGAAGAAATTGTGATTGTTCCGTATAACCGCAGACCTCTAGTCCAACCTTCCTGCCCCAGTGTGCAAGTGCTGTGAAGTTCACGTGAGTGGTGATGTCCTGCTCACCAATGAAATTGAAGGGCTGCTCATTCATCCTGTGTTTATGATAGCAGCGAATGGTTCCATTGCTTCGCTGGGGAGAATAGAGTTCTTCCGTAAGCATTCCATAATCAATTGTCAACAGGTATCCCTTCTTCATGTGGCGAGAGATGTTTTCCAGCCAGTCGATTGCCTGCAGATTAACCTCTGTTCGAAATCCTGCTGGCAATGTGATTCCCTGTTCCTGGAAATATGATTGCAGCTCCTCTCCTGCCGGTCGCAACACTTCACGGAAGCCATCCTGGTAATCGACAAATACTTCCATCAACTCTTCCTGCATCACAACCTGGTGAACGGAAAAATTGTCGAGCACTTCGTTTGCCATCACGCATCCGCGAAATCCACTGATGTCTTTGAGATAGGTGATGATCTTCACCTTTTCATTCTCCAATACTTTCTTGTCGAGGTTGGAAGTATTTCTCTCAATGATGTAATACGTCAATTGGGAATAGAACTCCTCGTGCTTCTCCAGGTATTCGAGAATGGCCCGGCATTGAGCACCGGTGCCAGCGCCGTATTCCACAATTTTGAATTCACCTTTGCCAAGCATTCTCCACATTTCCTCCAATTGCTTGCTGAGCATTTCACCAAATAAAGGAGTAAGCCAGGGGCTGGTGTAATAATCGCCCTGCCTGCCAATCTTTGGAAGAGGAGAAGTATAATAGCCCTCTACCGGGTGGTAAAGAGCTATTTCCATAAAGTCATGAAAGGGAATTGGTCCATCGAGACCGATCTTTTCCCTGATATATTCTGATAACGACATTCAATTCGTTCTGGAATCAATTACATGTAAAGATGATCGACTAACCAGTTTGCAATCCTGCGAATAGTGAACTGGTTCTTGTCAATACCTGATGAAGCTGCAAGTATCTTTTCCTTTTGAGGAATTGGAACCACGCGTTTGAGATTATCCTTGTTGGTGAATATCTCCATGTTCTGCGCATTGTTGCCACCTGCGAATGACACGCTGGCGATCTTCACGCCAGAAGGCAACATGAATTCGTAATGATCAATGCCATTTGAAGAACCAATTGCTTTGAAAGAGCCGATGATCTTTCCATTCTGTTCAAAGGTAAGATCGTCCTGAAGTCTTACTGGCCAGATCTTGTCCCGATGCACGATGGTATAGTCAACCGCGATAGAAGGACTTGCGCCCTTCGAGGCGATGAATTCCTTCACCTTTTGATCGTCTGTCTTGTCATTGATCAAAATGCCGCTTGTTCCGATCAAATTAGCGAAAGATTTTTCCTGTCCAAGCGATTTTACTTTGAAAATTCCAACCTGGTCAGAAGTAAGGAAAGTGAGACGATAGAATAAGTATGAATTGTCATTCTTGTCGGATTCGAATTCTGTAGCGACAGTAGCGATGATGATTTTTTCGCCGGCGAGATTGAAAACCTCGAAGTTCTTGGTGAGGCCAAAGTTTTGCTTTTTCACATCGAGTTTGGCGTAGTCGTTTCCATCAACCTTGATCACTCCCTTCTTGTATTCAACTTTCTGCGCATTGAGACTGGCAACGGATAGCGTTACACATAAGAGTAGGTAAAAATTTTTCATGATGGCTGGTTTTGCGCAAATGTAAGCCAAAGCCGGGATGATTTGCCGAAGAGGGGTTTTTCATCCTGCGGTCGCAGCAACTTCATCATAAATCATCCTGGAGACTTCAGCCATCGCGGCAATTACTTTCTTTTCATCTGCCTGGTTGAATTTAGAGAGAAGTACCAGCACGTATCTTCTTCCATCAGGAAGAATTACAAAACCCGAATCATGATGTATACCTGTAATCGAACCTGTCTTGTGAGCGACCTTCACTCCATCGGGAAGTTTCGCGGGGATGATTTCTCCGAATTCCTGATCAAGAAGTATGTTGATCATCTCGCGTGAAGAAGAGTCATTAACCAGTTTCTCTTGAGCCAGTAATTCGAAAAGCAACATGAGATCATAAGCCGTAGTTGTATTATTCATGCCCGCATGGAAGGCTTTGTTATCTTCCACTCCGCGCAATACTTTGATGTCGTTGGCGCCGATGCTTTTCATCGTCTTCATCACGCTATCTGCGGTCACGAGTTCGATCAAGATATTGGTAGCGAGATTGCTGCTGCGGATGATCATTCCATGAGCAAGGGAATAAATCGATTCCTTCTCGCCCAGCCTGTTATAAAGTTCCAGTTCACTGTCGTCAGCCGTACTTAGGGAGAATGGACTTCCATCCACGATGCTTTTAAAATTATTGCTGATATTGATGGAATCGGTCATGGAAAATTTTCCAAGCGATGCTTGTCTGTAAATTTCAACCAGAACTGGAGTCTTCATCGTGCTCGCTGCATGAAAACTTTTTTTTGCATTGATGAGGATAGTGTTACCACTTTTCAGATCCTTAAACGCCACACCGAATTCCGCACCTTCAATATTCAATTCCTTTTCTATTCTTTCTGTCAGTTGATCCATTTCATTCTTTTCTTGCATGCAGGAAAATTGTGTACAAATGAACAAAAACAAGAGTATATTAATGTTTATCCTCATGCGATTGAGTTTTGTTAAAGATAATATGAGTGGAATTAATGCGAAAAAGGCTTCCAATTTCAATCTTCAAGCCCTATTTTTACGGGCCTTAATCAAGCCCAAATGAAGAAGATCACCACCACCATCGTATCACTATTCGCCGTATCAACTTTTCTCAGCGCGCAGATGACATTCGAAGCCGCAGTTGCCGAACTGAATGAGAAGGCAAAGGAAACTCACGGTGTCATCCGAAAGTTTAAGAACAGCAAGGTTACTGTACAGATTCACGACAACGAAGTGAAGGTCTCTGATCGCGGCATTTCCATAAAGGTTGTGCTCGACCAGGAGGGATTCTCGCTCAACACCTACACTTATGATTTTGATCCTGCGAAGATCAACACTGTGAAGGAAGCCGACATGCCGGATGAGTCGCCCATCGGACAAATTTCAATCAAACTCTGGGGCGAATACAGCTACAACACAAATTTCATGAAGAAGGGTTCCACTACAAAGAAATTCGAGAGCTCTGTCAACTTCAACTTTTTGAAAGTAGATCCAAAGAACAAAACGAGAATCATCGAACTCTTCAACACGCTTAAGAGACTCGCATTGGCAAAGACACCACCCCCCATCCGTACGATTTCTTCCATCATGTCATCGAGTGATGATTTCTGGATTTCACGCGATGGAGTGTCCAAGACTTATTCCATGAAGGATGTGCAGGTTTCGAATTGCGAGATGAGGATTTATTACACGCTCAAGACGATGAGCAAGAAGGGTACATTCAATTATAATTACCTCACCATCGTGCGACTTGATGAAATTGCCGACATCAACCTCGATACGCGCAGCCGTCCGAACTTTATAATGCTTGAAGCAGGAAGAAAGGGATTCGAGAATTTCAGCTATGTGTCTTCAGACGGGTACAAAGAAGCGGGTAGTGTGAGTGAGGTTCCACTGTTTATCAACCAGTCGAATTTCAAAGTAGACGCAATTATTGAATACCTCAATACCGCAGTGAAAGGTTGCGGAGGAAAGAAATTAAAACTCTAAATCTTCTATCAGCAAGATGCGAAGCCGCCTGTTGGCGGCTTTTTTATTGTCATCGATAAAGTCATTAACTTTAAACAAATCTTAATGACATGACATACCAGGAAAAATTTGAAGCACTGCGAAAGGATTTCCACGAGAAGGGAAACAGATTGATTGATGCGGAGAAAGCGCTCGACTCTATTCTGGGCTGGGGCGATTCCTCGGAATTAAATGAATTCCTGAATGCTAAGGCAGAGTTCGATGAAGCTGCGAAGTTGTATCATGATTTTATTTCAAATGTTCAGAAGAATAATATCGAGCCCAGCAAGGAGTATGTTTGAGGTTTGGGGTTTGAGGTTTGGTTTAAGAGTTTAAAGGTTTAATGGAGTGGTTTGGGGTTGGGGGTTTGAGGTTTGGTTTGAGAGTTTAAAAGTTTAATGGAGTGGTTTGGTGTTGGGGGTTTGAGGTTTGGGTTTAAGGGTTTAATTAGAGTCTTTAAATCAAATATCCTAATCGTACTGTTCACCCTGATTTTCGCCAGGGCAGGCTGCTCACTGTTCCCTGTTCCCCTGACCTTCGTCAGGGCAGGCTGCTCACTGTTCCCTGTTCACTGCTCCCTG
>CBINHQ010000132.1:0-6379 GCA_966250475.1 uncultured Chitinophagaceae bacterium | reverse complement strand
GGTTCGTGAAACTTCGCGGAGTTGAGAATTGCTCTTGCGTCGAGGTGATAGCCTTGGGTCATGTATTGCATGGCCTTAGCGAGCCGCTCGGGAGTTTTTTTTAGTCCTTCCCTATCGGGATCTTCGCCGATCAGTGAGAGCGCATCGCGGTAGCTCTTCATGAGGCCGTTTGTGATTTCTTCATCGAAGTTTTCTTTCTTGTGATATGCCAGTTCAAAAAATATTAATGGTGTGTTTCCTGTTTATCCTGACCTTCGTCAGGGCAAGCCTGTTCCCCCTGACCTTCGTCAGGGCAGGCTGTTCCCTGTACACCCAGACCTTCGTCAGGGCAGGCTGTTCCCTGTTCACCCCCTTGTCAGGGCAAGCCTTTTATGCCGGGTACTCCACAAAATTCCTTGGCGTTTCATAAAGTCGCACCTGCAAATCGAAATCTTTATTGATATGAGGTCGTATCAGATCGAAGATTACGATTGAAATGTTTTCGGCGGTGGGATTAAGATTGCGGAATTCTTTAGTGTCGAGGTTTAGGTTTTTGTGATCGAACCTTGTGTGCACTTCCCGTCTGATGATGTCGCTGAGTTCTTTCATGTCGATTACGAATCCAGTGCGTTCATCAGGAGTACCGGTCACTTTTACTTCGAGTTCGTAGTTGTGGCCATGATAATTTGGAAGCGCGCATTTTCCAAATACCTGCTCGTTCCTGGCAACATCCCATTCGTCGTTGTACAGGCGGTGTGCGGCGTTGAAATGCTCCTTCCTGAATACAGCCACTTTCTTACTCATGATGAAATTTTAAGGATTAACAGGTTAATCGCTCAATGGTTGGGTGAGCAGGGCGGAAAGATTAATTTCCGAAGTATTCCACGTAGATACGCGGGGTCTCATAGAGTTTGATGCAATGGAGCATGATGCCTTCGGGCAATTTCGATTTTAATTCGTTCCAAATGCCGATGGCAAGATTCTCTGTGCTACACATTTTGCCTTTCATGAATTCGACGTCGAGATTCAAATTTCTGTGATCCACTTTTTCAATCACGTGCTCCCTGATGAGGGTGCTGAGTGTTTTCACATCGAACACAAAACCGGTGTCGGGATCAGGTTCACCCTTTACGGTTACATAAAGTTCGTAGTTGTGACCGTGCCAGTTTTCGTTCGCACATTTGCCGAAGACCTCCTCATTTTTTTCGTTGGTCCAGCCGGGATTGTATAGTTTATGGGCAGCATTGAAATGCTCCAATCGGGTGAGATAAACCATCCTGCAAAGGTATATAATTGGCTAATTAGCTAATTTGAAAATTTGAAAATGGTGGAACCTTTCGATCATGAGTAAACCTTCATTTTTAAATTTTCAAATTAAGAATTAGGAATTTACTAGCGAACTTCGCTCCATGGCCATCCTAATTGCAGCGGCTACATCTAAGGAAATTGCACCATTGATTGCCGGGCTTGGAAAGTCGGGCGCGGAAGAAATTGACATCCTCATCACGGGAATTGGTGTGATGCGGACGACATATGCCCTGGCGACACAGGTGAGGTTGAAGAGGCCGGAATTGATCATCCAGGCGGGTGTGGCGGGATGCTTTGATAGAAAGATTCCGCTGGGTGCGGTTGTTGCCATCAGCAAAGACACTCTTGCCGACCTCGGAGTGAAGGAAGGAGGTGAATGGAGGACATCCTCTGATCTCTCTCTTGAACCAGGGTCGAAGTTTCCGGCTACGAAGGGATGGTTGAAGAATAAGCATAAAGAGATTCTCAGGAATTCGGGGCTGAAGTCGGTGAAGGCAATCACGGTGAATCAGATCACGACGGGTAAATCATCGATAGAAATGATGAGAAACCGTTTTGACGCAGTGGCAGAATCGATGGAAGGAGCTGCTTGTCATTATGTGGGGTTGATGGAGGACATTCCATTTTTACAGGTGCGTGCGTTTTCAAATTATTTAGGAGAAAGAAATAAAACTAAATGGAAACTGAAGGAGTCGATTGAGAATCTCAATTCATTCCTGTTTTCATTCCTGTCTGATAAAAAATGATATGCGTTGAAATTTTCACTTGCGATATCACCTTGCCCGAATGATACTTTCATCTTCGATGCGCTCATCAATAAAAAAATAGATACGGAAGGACTGAGTTTCGAAGTGTTCATGGAGGATGTGGAGACATTGAATAAATGGGCGATGGAAGGAAGGCATGATGTGACGAAGCTGAGTTTCCCGGCGTTTTTTTCATCAGTTGAGAAATACATTTTGCTGAACTCAGGCAGTGCATTAGGGAATGGAGTTGGTCCGCTGGTGATTTCCGCGAGTGAGAATGCAAATGCTCCGGGTCCAGCAAATAGAGTTGCGCTACCAGGCGAGAACACTACGGCAAATTTGCTGTTCAGCTTTGCCTATCCCGAGGCCACCAACAGGAAGTACATTAATTTTTCCGAGATAGAAAATTCTGTACTGAATGGTGAAACTGATTATGGAGTCATCATTCATGAAAACAGGTTTACTTACAAGGAGAAAGGATTGCATAAGGTGATTGATCTTGGCAATTATTGGGAGGAGAAGACGAATTTGCCTATACCGCTTGGAGGAATTGCTATCAGAAGATCGTTGGAGTTAGAGACCGCAATAAAAGTTGACAGGCTGATCAGGAATAGCCTGGAATATTCGTTTGCGAATTACCCATTGATAAGTGATTTCATTCGCAGTCATGCCCAGGAAATGAATGAGGATGTGATGCGAAAGCATATCGATCTATATGTGAATGATTTTTCTCTTGACCTTGGCGAGGGAGGAAGGCAGGCGATCGTTCATCTGAAAAATGTTCACCAGAAATTATTCCCGCAATCGAAATCGGAACAAAGTGAGCTGTTCATTCCGTCAGCTTAGCCGAAGAAGAGCGGCGTTATCAATTCATCATAAACTCGGCGGGAGAAGGAATTGCTATATTTCTTACCGCGGTATGATCCTACCCATCGGATACCACGAATTGCGTTGGTGAGAAATACTTCATCGAAGACTTCGAGGTCGCTCAGTGTGACTACTCCTTCTCTCAGTTCAAGTTTTGGGTAAGATTTTTTCATTGATGCGAGAAGATACCGGCGCATCACTCCTGCAACTCCGCCTTCGGTCAGGGCGGGAGTGATCAGCATGTTTTTCCTCACGAGGAATACATTAAATATGGAGGCATCAGCCACGCGGCCAAGGTGATTTAGGATGAGGCAATCGTCCAGGTTATTTTCCCGGGCGTGTTTGGCGGCAAGAGAATAAATCAGGTTGTTGGTGGATTTCAGGTTCGCGAAACCGTCGGCATATTTTCGAGTGTGTGAGAATGCATCGATGGAGAGTCCTTTTTTATTGAAAGAATTATGTTCCGGTTCAATTTGAAAGGTTTCGATAAGCAATCCGGGACCCGTTTTTTTGTTTATGGATTCTTTTCTGAAAACAGTCATTCGTACTCTTGCCAGTTCGGATTGTTTGTTGCGATCCACAAGCTCGAGTATACGATCTTCAAGGAATTTGCGAGAAAATGATTTGGGCACGTGATAGCTCAACATTTTCATTCCACTAAGCAGGCGGTCAAAATGGAGGTTCTTCAGAGGAAGGCTGCCATTGCTGACACGCATTGTTTCGAAGAGACAATCACCGCCCCGGAAAGAATTGTTGCTGGCTAATAATGTCGGTTTTGTAGCAGAATGAAATTCTCCGTCGAGCCAGATTTCGTACATGGAATAAATATAGGTACTGATTGGGAAATTGGTTGGTTGGTTAATGAGCCAATTAGTTAATTAGTTAATGAGTTGAGAGTATTCAAATTCCGCTGTGGGTTGTGGAGGAGTTGATTTTTTGGGAAAAAGATTGTGGGAGGGCGTGGGGTGGATGAGATGAGGGAGAATTTAATTGGGGGCGAATTGGTCTTTTTTAATTGGTTGGTGTTGAACGAGGGCGGTTCGGTAAGCAGTTAGCGGCCCCGAGGGCCCTCCCCGCATTCACCCTCCCCCACCACCAACCATCCGTTATTAATTTCGAGGCAATAAATATCCTGGCAGTCCCGGAACCTTCCTTCCTCAACCGCAATACACCACCACCTCCCCTTCACCAGGAAACACTACCTCTCCAATCGTTAGTTGTTCGGCAAATTAGTTCTCACTTCAATACAGATCAGGACTCATCCCTATGCAAACATAAAATCACCTTTTCCAAACACCATGAGAATCCAAACCGATATGAACGTCTTTTTCACCGCCTGGACCCCGTGAAATAACCACTGAATTGACTCTTTTTATTTCTTAACCAATTGCAGAAAAATATTAAAAACAAATAAAGCTCTTCAAGCTCAAGTCCACCCATTAACTAATTAACCAATTAGCCAATTAAAAAAGCCCCTCCATTGGGCAGGGGCAACGTTACTGTTATGAAAGAAATATTTAATACGGGCGATGAGTTTTCATTAGGAAAGATTCAATAGTTAATTCGTCTTGATGTCTAAGCATTTGGGTTTGTCATACGATCAACTTGAATCATAAAAACGGCGCTGTAAAAGGAATAAGGAGAAAGTTGATTGTTCGGAGAGTGTCGTTTGGGCATTTCAAAGGATTTGGAAATACTTTTCTGGACGGTTTGGACATTGGATGAGTAGGATCTAACGAGTCATCCTTGCAATCAACTTTCTGGAACAAAAATATATCCACATAGGTATGTGGACAAGAGCACAACTTCCCTATTTACTACCTTCGGCATTTACTGGATAACTAGTAACCTTTCTATATTTTGATAGGTAGAATTACTTGTGAAATTCCTAAGTGTATTCCCAAATAGACCGGCTGGTAGTTTCCACAATTCTGAAATCAAGTACTTCTACTATGGGATATGTTGCAGGAATTTTCCAATTTGCATGCGAATTAAAACCTATCGTCCATCAATTTTTTACCAATATCAATTCCTTATGAAAACCCATGACTCCAACACAGTTATTAAAGTTGCAATCGCCGACGACCATGCCCTTTTCCGTACAGGGGTGAAGACTTCACTCTCGAGCAGGAAGGACATCCAGATGGTAGCTGAAGCTGAGAATGGCATGCAACTCCTAAACCTCCTGAGACATATTCAGCCGGATGTGGTCGTGCTCGACATGCCATTGCCCATCATGGATGGCCTGGCTACCCTGCCAGAGATCAAGAAATTATATCCCGGTGTGAAAGTTATCATGCTTTCCATGCACAACGATCACTCGGTAATTTCCCGCATGATGGAAATCGGAGCCAATTCATACCTGACCAAGGAATCCGGTTCGGAGATGATCTACGAAGCGATCCGCGGAGTTTATGAACAGGACTTTTACTTCAACGATCTTACCAATAAGGCCTTGCTGAGTGGTTTGCGTACAAAACGCACCATCGAATCATCAATGCCACAGGATGTTCAGCTTACCGACAAGGAAATCACCATCCTGAAGCTGATGTGCGACGAAAAGAGCACCAAAGAAATCGCCGATATCGTCGACCTCAGCCCCCGTACCGTGGAAGCCATCCGCGACAAACTCAAGACAAAGACAGGCACCAAATCAATGGCCGGCCTCGTAATGTATGCAGTGAAGGCAGGACTCGTGGAACAACACTAGTTCTTACTAACCCTGATTGAATATTGAGCCACCCCCCTTGGGGTGGTTTTTTTTGTTTTCGGAAAGGCTTAAGGTTGGCTGTTTGAAGTTTGGGGTTTGAGGTTTGAGGCTGGGTTTAAAAGTTTAAAGGTTTAAGAGTTTTAAGGAGGAGAACATCACACAGACCAAACTACAAACCCAAACTCCAAACTTCAAACCCCAAACCCATAAACCCATAAACCCTTAAACCCTTAAACCTTTAAACCCTAAACCTTCCCCTACCTCATAGAATAATTAAACGAAAACTTATAAATGGGTTTATTGAAAGCGATGCCAGGCGGGCGGGTATAACTATAGTAAACTGCCCGGAAGTTGAGAAGATTGTTAATGATCACTCCTACCCCCAACGAATAACCGGTGAAGAATCCATCCTTTGCTCCTGCAGACAAAAAACTTCGCAGCAATTCGGGATCGGAATAACAGGCATGAAGGCCTATCACCATCCAAAACGAACCAATGTTGCCCGCCATGTTTCGTTCCCAGGCTCCTGTCTGGAAGAAGAGCCCCGTAGTGACAAAACTATTCAGGAAATTTACCGGCTTGCCCGTTTCCGGATCTGTTACATCTCCCTCTCTGTATCCAGTGAGCAATCTTTCTCCCAAGTGATAAGGCAGCCCCACCCTGCTGATGTGCTTCTTTCCTGATAAATAAATTATGCCCTCTCCCGAAACATTTACCAACCCACTCAGCGGATTGATGAATGAAAATGCCAACTGCTCATTCATCTGTT
>CBINHQ010000131.1:0-6388 GCA_966250475.1 uncultured Chitinophagaceae bacterium | reverse complement strand
AAAAGCCCTGCCATAACCGGCGGGGCTTTGTATTTTGATATGATGTAATTTTGCGGTCTCTTATTTGATATACCTTTCGGGGAAAATAAAAAGCATATGAAGAAAGGACCGGTTTCGCAGTTTATCGAGCATCATTATCGCCATTTCAACGCTGCTTCCCTGGTGGATGCAGCAAAAGGTTATGAGGCTCATCTTACGGATGGAGGAAAGATGATGGTTACGCTTGCCGGAGCCATGAGCACAGGCGAGTTGGGAATCTCACTGGCGGAAATGATTCGGCAGGGGAAGGTGGACATAATCAGTTGCACCGGTGCCAATCTTGAAGAAGATGTGATGAACCTCGTGGCACATTCGCATTACAAGCGAATTCCCAATTACCGCGACCTTACTCCGCAGGAAGAATGGGACCTACTTGAGAATCATTACAACCGCGTTACCGATACCTGCATTCCCGAAGAAGAAGCCTTCAGGCGCCTGCAGAAACATTTGGTGAAGCAATGGAAGGATGCGGAAGCGAAAGGTGAAAGATTCTTTCCTCATGAATTTCTCTACAAGACCATTCAGAGCGGAGAACTGAAGCAATACTACGAGATCGATCCGGAGGATAGCTGGGTTGTTGCGGCAGCGGAAAAGAATATTCCGATTGTAGTCCCGGGATGGGAAGACAGCACCACCGGCAACATCTTCGCGAGCTATGTGATTAAAGGAGAGTTGAAAGCTAACACCGTCAAGAGCGGCATCGAATACATGGTGTGGCTTGCCGATTGGTACCGCAATAACTCCGGCGGAAAGGGGGTAGGATTCTTCCAGATCGGCGGAGGCATTGCCGGCGACTTTCCGATATGCGTAGTGCCGATGATGTACCAGGATCTCGAATGGCACGATGTTCCATTCTGGAGTTATTTTTGCCAAATAAGCGACTCAACCACCTCTTACGGTTCTTATTCGGGCGCTGTCCCCAATGAAAAGATCACTTGGGGAAAGCTCGACATCAAGACACCGAAATATATTATTGAAAGCGACGCCACCATTGTAGCCCCACTCATCTTTGCATGGGTATTGGGTTGGTAAACGAACGATTGATTGCCGAAAAATCAACTACAATGAAGAAAACCCTATTGCTTTTTTGCGCGTGCGCATTTGTAATGTCGGTACGCGCACAGGACGAAACCATTCGCAACCTCCGTACAGAAACCGAAAGAAAGATCGAGCGCGATGAGAAGGATACGATCCAAAAGCGCTGGAAAAAAGGCGGCATCTATGGAATCAACGTCTCGCAAGGCTCGCTGAACAACTGGGCCGCGGGTGGAGATGATTTTTCACTTTCCATAAATTCCATCCTTAGCCTGTTTGCATTTTTCAAAGAAGGGAAACACAGTTGGGACAACACACTCGACTTCAACCTTGGCTATGTGAAGACAAGCAGCCTTGGAAGCAGGAAGAACGATGACAGGCTCGACATACTTTCGAAGTATGGATACGCCCTCAATCCAAAATTGAACCTCGCCGGACTCGTGAATTTTCGCTCGCAGTTCTTCAATGGCTATACCTACAACGATGATGTGCAGACTTTTTCATCAGCCTTCCTATCTCCCGCGTATTTGCTGGTGAGCGCTGGTTTGGATTACAAGCCAGTGCCTGAACTCTCCATCTTCGTTTCCCCAATTACTTCGAGGTGGACGATTGTGAAGAATGAGGAATTATCGAATCGCGGATTGTATGGTGTTGATTCGGGCCGACATAGCAACAACGAACTCGGCGCCTTTGCTTCTGTAAACTATCTGAAGGAATTCAACAAGAATGTGAGCTACAAGGCAAGGCTCGATCTCTTTTCCAACTACAAACACAATCCACAGAATGTGGACCTCTTCATGTCGAATGTTCTAAATGTAAAGCTTGGTGGAATTTTCACTGCCACATGGAGTGTGGACCTGATTTATGATGACGATGCGAAATTATTTGGAGAAAACGCCAGCTCGCCTGCGTTACAGGTGAAATCGCTGGTGGGCCTGGGACTGCAGCTAAGATTTTAAGACCCCTTATTTACTCATTAACTAATTTTCAATTAACAATTATTAATTGGGTCAGAAGAAACTAATACGCTTTGCGGAACTCGAGACATTCAGGAATGTGCTGCAGTTTCCGAAGGGGATGCAGGGAAAATGGAAGGAGCATTTTGGGAATGACAATCCTCTTATTTTGGAGCTTGCCTGCGGAAAGGGCGAATACACCATCGGACTCTCTCAATTACATCCCGAAAAAAATTTCATTGGCGTTGATCTGAAAGGAAATCGAATCTGGGTCGGCGCGAAGAGGGCATTAAAGGATGAACTCTCCAATGTAGCTTTTCTTCGCACACAGATCGAGCAGCTAGGCGAATACTTCGCGAAGGATGAGGTTTCCGGGATCTGGATAACATTCCCCGATCCTCAGTTGCGCAACTCAAAGGCGAAGAAGAGGCTCACCCATCCGAGATTCATCAGGACATACGCACAATTCTTAAAACCCGGGGGAGAGATTCATCTTAAGACCGACAGTCCGCAACTTTACGGGTTTACTAAAACGGTGGTTGAAATGTATGGCTGTAAATTGCACAGCGATCTCGATGATGTGTACAGCCAGTCTGAGGTGAGCGAAGAACTGAAAATAAAAACGCACTACGAGTCTCTCGACATTGCAGGCAGCAACAGGGTTCACTACCTTCGCTTTTCGCTTCCTCCGGCGCTACCCGAAAAGGAACTGGATGAGGAGCTAAAGAAACTCCTGAATGATGCAGCCATTGATTGAAGGCGAAGATTATTATCTAAACGAAAACGGCCTGATGGTGCTTACTGCCTCCTTCCTGGAGCGGCGCGGCTACTGCTGTGGAAATGGTTGTCTGCATTGCCCCTACCAATACGAGGGCGTTCCCGAGCCCAAAAGATGGGAATTGCTGAAAAATCGTGGCGGCAATGACACAGAACAATCACATAACTGAGATTCCATCAATCTGGCATAAACTATGCTGCCTTTCCGTAGATAAAATGGTGGAAGATGAAAAAGTTGTGGTTAGCCGGATTTACACTGCTCCTGTTCCATTGCTCCAATGCACAGCAGGAGGTTTTCAACAGACTTATTGGTAAATGGGAGATAACTACCCAGGACAATGAAAAGGCGTTTCTCGAGATTGTTGATTCCGCAAATATTTTCCTCATCTATGACGGCAAGCGGAAGAAATGCATGGATCCCACGATAGATTTTTCAAAGACTCCGCATTGGTTCGATTTCTCCACTACCGATGGTGACTCCTCCATACAGATCAGAACTATTGTAGAGATATTCAACGATGATGTCATCCGCTGGCAGTTATTCCTCGATGAGGATCGCTCACCACATTTCACTGCTTCGAAAGGTGAGATCATGTATCTGCGAAAGACGAAGCCATCAATCATTACTGCTGTAGCAAACCATTGATGGTAATTGAAGCAGAGTTTCTACCTTCATGCAATGCCTTCAAAGAAACAACCAGCTTCAAGATTAAAAAAGGTCCGCCCATCGGGAAAGAGCGATGAGAATTTCTTTGAGCTCGTATACGAAGTTGCGCGGCAAATTCCATTAGGAAGAGTGACAACCTACGGCGCTATTGCCGCCTGCCTTGGCACAAAGCTATCCGCACGCATGGTGGGTTGGGCAATGAACGGTGCGCACAAGGTTCGACCTGCAGTTCCGGCACACAGAGTTGTGAACAGAAACGGAATGCTCACAGGCAAGCATCACTTCTCCACACCCGATGAAATGGAAAAACGATTGAAGAAAGAAGGAATCAAGGTGAAAGATGATTGCATCGTCGATTTCAACAAAAAATTCTGGAACCCCGAAGAATTAATCAATTAACTAATTAGCTAATTAAATAATTAGTAGTAGGGGCTTATCATCCAATACACCGCCACTCCACTCAGCGCTACATACAGCCACACCGGCCATGTGATCCTCGCGAGTTTCTTGTGACGCAGCCAATCTGCAGTCAATCCGCGATAGGCAGTAAATAAGATGAAGGGAAGGATCAATCCTGCGAGGGGAATGTGAGTGAGAAGCACAATTATGTAAATCTTTCTCATGCTGCCCGCTTCGGATCTTTCGAGATCTGAAAGCACGCCATCCTGATCGAGGTCGCCGTAAACTGTATCGCCTGCGAAGAGATGGTGACACACATAGCTGATTAGAAATAAGACAGAAAGCGTCATCGCAGTTAGCATGATGCGCTTGTGAATCTCATAATGTTTCTTCTTCACCGCAACCAATGCTGCGATGAGGAGAATCGCCACAGTTGAATTGAGCATGGCATTGATCAGCGCGAAGAGGTGCACGTCGAAGCCAAGGTCTACATCTAGCTTCACACGGTTCAGTAACACAACCCCGGCAAACACGATGATGGAGAAGGTGATGATGATCACACTTGCTTTCTTATCCTTTCTTTTCCAAACCGGCTCCAGCATTTTGATTTCTTTTTCGGAAGATGAATAAAAACACTCCCACAGCTACCACGGCAATCAGGAAGACAATTGCGAGCAACTGAAACTTCCCGGCGAGAAAGCTCTTCTTCGTCCTGTCTTTTTCCATTGAGAGGAGGATGATGTCGCGGGAAAGCTTGCTTAGCGAAACGGAATCGAGTCCATGATAATATCCGCGCACATGCCTGTTTGTATCTATCAGCACGAAGTGATCGGTATGAATGAAGTTTGTATCTACTCCTTCACCATCCACAATGCCGAGCTTCATTTCATTGATGGCGAGATCATAAATCTCTTTCTTCGTTCCAGTGAGCAGCCACCATTGTTCGGGATTTACCTGGAAACGATCGGCCCAGGCCTTGAGTCGCGGAACTGAGTCGCGTTCGGGATCGATGCTGAAGGAAAGAAGGTGAAAGAAGTCAGGCGTC
Organism: uncultured Chitinophagaceae bacterium; assembly: GCA_966250475.1. GTDB lineage: Bacteria > Bacteroidota > Bacteroidia > Chitinophagales > Chitinophagaceae > CBINHQ01. Next base: position 1,470 of record CBINHQ010000131.1, on the reverse strand, counting down.
TTATCGCCTACTCTTCTTGAATTGGTAATGCCCTGCTGCAGCTTTCGCATGTTCACTGTAAGGCTGGGGCAAATGGTGGGGCAATGAGTGAAGAAGAAGTCGGCCACCACAAGTTTTCCCTTGAGCTGACTGAGCGATACACTGTCTCCGAGCTGGTTAACGAGTTTGAAATCGGGAACCTTGTGCCAGATAGTGTCGGTTACCTTCTTACCATTCTTTGTACTAACGACTACGCTGTCGGCGAAGTAATGAGGCGGCATCGAGATGGCTGATTCGCTGTATCGCTTTACGATTAAATAGCATACAAGCGGGATGAGTACAGCCAGCATCAACGCATAAAAAGCAGTTCTATTCACGGTTAAACTCTCCTGCCCGCGAAGTTAGTTCAAATAGCGATTATGCTATTCAACTATTGCTTTTCCGACTCTACCGGCGCCGTCTTCTCATCTGTCTTCTTGTGATGATCCACCGGTGTGGTAGTCTCCTGGAAGTGCTTGTCGTAATTATTTCTCAGGTTCTTGTAAGAATCACCATCGATCAGGAATGCTGCAATGAACCAGATGAACAGCATGAGCGGAACCACAATCGTCATGATCATGTTTCTGATCTCATCGCCAAGGTGCATGAACACTGCCACGATGTAATAAGCCTTTGCAAGAGTGAGTATGCATACTACTCCTTTGAACAGGAGTATGAGGAAGTCGCTGGGGTTGCCGCCTTTGTGCATGGCGTAAATGAGCAAACCAATTCCAAGCTCGATCACTGTAACTACAGAAAGAATGATCGTCGTTCTCTTCACACGCCTCTTGAACTCTCCATCATCCATATGATGCTGGAAGGTAACTTCTGCCGGTACAGTTGAATGTTGATGATCCATATAGTTAATAATTTCTTTTATTAAGTTTTACTTAGATCAGGTAGAAACAGAGGAACACGAATACCCATACCAGGTCAACGAAGTGCCAGTAGAGACCGCATTTCTCGATCATGAGATATTGTCCTTTTCTTTCAAACACGCCCTGCTGGGTCATGATCAGCATAACGATATTGATGATCACACCAGAGAACACGTGGAAACCGTGGAATCCTGTGATGCCGTAGAAGAATCCTCCGAAGGCAACGGGACCGCTTTCGCGAAGGTGAAGTTTGTGAAGGTCAACCATACCCACAAGCTGTTCCTTCGACATGGTCGCGAGTTCTTTGTAAGTATATTGATCAGATTGACTATGCACAATCTCCGAGAGCGTATTCATGGATGTATTGCGAAGCGCTTCCATGGCGGCAGTTGGTTCAACAGCCTGGCCCCAGGGGTTCACAGTTGTTGTTTGTCCTACCAATTGAACTGAACCATCAATCAACGTAGCGTATTCGCCAGTGAGAAGGTGATGCCATTCCCATGCCTGGCAACCGAGGAACGCTATACCACCAATGATCGTCCAGATCAGCCATTTGATCACACCTTTCTTGTCG